>CAUJEQ010000108.1 GCA_963169135.1 Chloroflexota bacterium | reverse complement strand
AGCTAGCCAACGTGCCAAAGGAAAAGATCCGAGAGAAACCTGAGCCGGAGTCATGACAGCCCCGCCTTGTGTTCGGCAAGCTGCTGCATGAACGGTCGGACGTGGTTCCAGACTTCCAAGGCTTCGCGTTCGTCGTAGTGCGTTCGCGCGTGGGAAACGTGGTTCCGCCACGCGTCCTTGAACCACCGAAATTGCGCCACGACG
Source organism: Chloroflexota bacterium (assembly GCA_963169135.1). Lineage (GTDB taxonomy): Bacteria > Chloroflexota > Dehalococcoidia > Tepidiformales > Tepidiformaceae > Amarobacter. The sequence goes on along the minus strand of CAUJEQ010000108.1, from coordinate 6,026 downwards.
CCGGAATAGAAGGTTAGGTCTGCGGACTTTCGAGGACTGGCTGGCTGCTGTTCCACTTCACGCAAGGCCTTCTCTATCTGGTCTAGCGCGTTTTTCCACTGCTCCCCGGCCCCCTTCGCGAGGGTCACCGAGAGCCAGGCTGCTAGCTCGTGAATACCCCCTTCGAGGACTCGCATGAGGTGGAATACAGCGGCAGTCCATTCGTCCAACGCAATGCACCGCGCCGCCGCCGCCATGTCCTTGGCCTGATCGGGAAATTGCTCGGCCACACCTTCACCAAAGGGCGGGTAATACTGCTGGTACAGGTTCCGTCGCGAGGCCGGAATCATAAGAAACCAAGCCTGCGAGAGATCCCTGAGGACGTTGTTGTAAACCTCGGTCACGAGCGCGTGATAGGTGCTGCGATCAAACGGTTCGTCTTCATCGTTGACCCGTTTCAGTAGCCGCTTGATCTGATCCTGGATGATGACTGAGAGCGGAAGTTCATCGAAGTGGCTCGTCCCTTCGGCCAAATCGGCCTTGAGGGTGCGCCGCAGAACGTCGTCGGGCCAGTCATCAGCCAGAACTAACGTAGCACCGGCTCGTTGAAGTGCAGCGATAGAGGCACTGAATGACGTGGCGTAGAACCTCAGCATGTCCAGTAGGCTCCGGAGTTGATAAGCCTCAGTCTCGGAACCTCTGTCTACTGAGTCAAGTAAGTTATCGCCCAAATTCGCGTGAACGTGCGGTGTCGGCCGTTCAGGCACGCGCCCGATCCGCCGACAGTCATCACGTGATGGGTAAGGATGCCGCTGGACTGTTGAGCCGAGTTGACGACCTGCCGCCGCTCCCCGCGGTCGCGGCCCGCGTGATGGGCATGGCCGAGGACGAGAAGACGAGCGCGATGGACCTGGCCCAGGTGCTGGCGACCGACCAGGCCCTCACGGCCAAGCTCATCCGCATCAGCAACTCGGCATACTACGGCTTTGCCCGCCGCATCAGCACGGTGCGCGAAGCGGTGGTCATGCTCGGATTCAAGCAGGTGCGCCAGGTGGCCGTCGGCGCCAGCCTCATGAACACGTTCAAGCGCGGGCAGGACGATGGCTTCGACCTCGACCTCTTCTGGGGACACAGCGTGGCCGTAGCGGTCGCGGCCGAAGCGCTGGCCAAGAAGAGCTTCGCGGTCAAGCCCGAAGACGCCTTCACGGCGGGCATCCTCCACGACATCGGCCGCCTTGTGGTCCGCCAGGTCATGCCGGCCGAGTTTGCGCAGGCCGTGGCTATGGCCCGCCGCGGCGAATGCTCGCTGCATATCGCCGAACAGATCGCGACGGGATACTCCCACGACGAAGTCGGCAAGGCGCTGGGCGAACTCTGGAAGTTCCCGGGCCACCTGGTCGATGCGGTCCGCTGTCACCACGATGAGTCGCTCACCACGGGCGACGGCCTGCCGGGGGTGGTGGCCCAGGCCAACCGGCTGGTGCTCCACTACGGCCTGTACTGCGGCTACGACCTGGAGTTCGGCGACCTGGCGCCCCTGCCGCCCGACCTGGCGGAAGTCGAGGCGGTCTGCGGCGGCATCGAGCGTGTGCTCAACCGGGCCTTCTCCTTCATCGAAAGCGCATCGGGCACGCCCGAGACCTGGTACGCGAAGGCGAGCTGACGTCGGCGCCGCACGGTGAGGTGCTGCCCGGTTTGACCGGGTGTCATGCCCGCGGCGACCATGCTCTCAATGGCCAACCAGCCGGAGCCGCGCCCACGCAACCCCTGGTTGCCGGCCTTCGTCCTCTCTATCGCCGCGCTCAGCGGCAGCCTGCTGGCGCTTGCGTTCGTACTGGTAGCGGCGATCTCGGATGGCGAGCCCCGCCAGCCCGTGGACGAGGCAACCCCCACGCCGATGGTGGAACCGGCCCCCCGGGAGATCACCTTCTCGGGGCCGCTCCCGCCGGGCGCGGAAGGCCTCGCGCTCAGCCCGGCCGAAACCGGGAAGACACCGGACATCGAGTTCATCCAGGTTGGCGGCGAGGGAAGCGTGGTCACCCGCTACTTCGTGCTCGTCGCGGCCCTCGGCGCGGGCGTCGATAGCCTGACTCGCGAGCAGCTCGCGGACCTCGCTTCCGGTGCGATCACGGACTGGAGCGAGGTGGGCGGCCTCGAACGCCAGGTCCAGGTCTCACTCGTCAACACCGCAGACCTGCGGTCCTACATTGAGCCGCTGGTGTCGGCACGCTCCGGACCCTCGCTCAGCGAGTCCCTCACCGTCTTCGAGAGCCTGACGAGCTACGAGGTCCTGCGCGAGGCCATGGCCGTGGACTCGGGCATCCTGTCCGTCGTGCCGCTGGAGGAGCTCTCGCCGGGGATGGTCGCGCTCGCCATCGATGGCGTTGACATCGCCCGCGGCACCGGCGACCCCGCCGAATGGCCCTTCGCGGAGCGCTGGCGCGTCGAGGCCCACACGCCGGCGGGCGAAGGGCATGTGCAGGAGGTCCGCGCCGCAATCGCGGCCGGGCTGCCCGAGATCACCACCGTGGTTGCCACCGGCGACATCCTCATGTCGCGCTGCTCGCTTGCAGCTATCGAGGCCAGCGGCGACTGGGGCGCTGCCCTCCGCGGCCCCGTGGGCGAGTACCTGGCCGCAGCCGATCTTGCTCTCGGGTCACTCGACGGGAGCATCCAGGACATCGCCGAGCCGTACGGCTGCATCGTGATGGAGTTCCCGAACTTGACTTCGCCGCCGGAGGTCATCGAGGGGCTGACCGTGGCCGGGATCGACGGCGTCACGATCGCGACAAACCATATCTTCGACTGCGCCGAGGGCGGCTGCGGCAGCCAGGCGATGCTCCGCACCATCGAGCTGCTCAACGAAGCCGGGATCAAGACGGTCGGCGGCGGCGCCAACCTCGAAGAGGCGTTCGCGCCGGCCATCTTCGAGGTCAACGGCCTGAAGTTCGGCGTGCTGGGCTTCGACGACATCGCGGCGGAGCACCTCCAGGCCACCGAGACCGATCCCGGCACTGCCCCGCTCGACGACAGCTACGAGGACGAGCAGGACACGCCTCCCGAGGAGCCTGCCTTCTATAAGCCGGCCGAATTGCTGGCGCTCACCCGGTTCGAGGAGCGCATCCGGAAACTGAAGGAAGAGGTCGATGTCGTCATCATGCAGGTGCAGAGCGGGTATGAGGACACGCATGACCCGAGCCCGCGCAGCCTGAAGGCGCTGCGCGCGGCCGTCGATGCGGGCGCGGACCTGGTGGTTGGCAACCAGGCGCACTGGGTGCAGGGCATCGAACTGCGCGGGAGCGCGTTCATTGCCTACGCGCTCGGCAACTTCATCTTCGACCAGACGCGCACGCCCGAGCACACCCAGGGCTACCTGCTCGAAGCCACCTTCCACGGGGCGAAGCTGGCTACGGTGCGGTTGGTCCCGTACGAGATCGAGGAGCGGTACAAGCCTGTGTTCGTGGAGGGCGAGACCCGCGCAGAGGTCCTGGGCGACGTGGTCGACGCATCCGCCGGCCTGCCGGAGTAGCGCGGGGCCCATCCGAGGCGCGTCAGTCATGACGCGCTGCCGCGTCGGCACACCACGGGCGATGACGGTTGGGTTCCCGATGACTCGTGCGCGGGGAATCAACGGCGACCGGGCAACAAACATCCCAGCGCGCCATCCCTGGCGCGCCTCGGACCTGGCGACGCCGTGCTCAAGGTGCTGTTACACGGGCGCCACCCGCAGCCACAGACACTGCCACGCCGCCGCTTACCCTTGCGCTACGAGCGCTTCCTCATCCGACTCGAAGGTGTAGACCACGAGGTCGCCGCTTTCCCAGCGGTCGCCAGTATCGCGCACGCCCGGCGCGGGTGTCTCCGCGGGGTCGTAGAGCAGCCCGAAGACCTGTTCGTAGCCGCTCAGGCGGCCATCTGCTTCGAGAGCGGACTCGACGTGGACCAGGGGAATGTCCTCGTGCGGCAAAACGACGAAGCGGTCCAGCGGCGGCGGCGTTTCGGTCGCGATCAGGCGCCCCAGGGGTTCGCCCTCGGTGTCCCGGTAGATCCCCTCGATGATGTCGGTGTCCAAGTCGTGCCGGAACGGGCGCCGCATGAGCGCGCGATAAAGGATGCGACGGTGGCGCCTGTTGCCCGTGAGGTACTCACGGGGCGTTGCGGGGTCGGTGGCCATGGGTGCACCTCGTAGTTCGTGACCCCATGGTGCCGGGCGCTGCCTCCCGCGCGAAACGGCCAAACGAGTCCCGAATCGGTGTCCGAATGTCCAAAGAGGTGAGCGCGGGGCGTTGCGCTTCGGCCAGCCTCAGCCGCCCTGAATGCTGACCATAAATTCGAGGCGGTCGCCGTCCTTGAGTACGTCGGCGTGGCCGGCCTGGGCGTCGTTGATGATCACCATCACGGCTTCGGCGTCAGCTTCGTTGAAGCCCTCAGCGAGGAAGACTTCGCGCGGGGTGAGTCCGGCGCGCCACTCGACGACGGTTTGCGGCTGCTTCGAGCGGGTGCGCTTGACGAGTGTAGGGAACCAGGTGACGGAGACGGTCATGGGGGTAAGGGTAGCGGAGGCATCGTGAAAAAGCGATATTAGGGTGGGAGGCTGGGACGTTCAGAGCGGGAAATCGCGGCTCTTGCCGGTTGCATCCACGAGACGCATGAACGGCTTCGGCGTTGAGGCAAACACCCTCTCCCACTCGTCAAGGTTGGCGGCCAAGAGTTTGAGGTATTGCCAGCGGGTTGGGTCTTGCTTCTGTTGGAGAATGAAACAGCCCATCCCGTGGTCGCGCACGAGAGCGCGTTGCCGGAGGCGGGTCCGGATCTTCTTGTCGCGAGAGATCGTAAGCCAACCCCGAGCCGCGATGTCCGGGATCCATGACTCGTCGGGAGTATCGTGGGCAAACTCATCTTCGAGCCAGCGAATATCCCCCGTCCTCACCAGTTTCAGAGCCTCCGCAACGCTCTTGGGTATCGAACGGTCCAGGAAGATCATGCAGCGCGTTGCAGCTCGAATTGAATGGCAGACTCGATCTCGGCTATGTCTACGTTGAAGTCATAGGCAATCTGCTGATAGGAGTCACCGACTTCCACGCGCTCCCGGATGATCTCGGTTCGGACCCCACTTCCCACAATGACCGGGAGTCCGAAACCATACGAAGGGTCGACAACGACCGGCTTGGTGCGACCCAGGGGCCACCAGCGATACGCAAACGCATCCCGGTAGTCCAGCGTGTCAAGGAATGGGCCGAGGACTTCATCCCACGCCATCGCTCCACGGCGATGGAGCACGTCATGGAGGGCGGAGTCGCGGCTGACGAACACGTCCCGGCCATCCACCTTGAACACTTCGGTGGAGAGCGGATAGGGCTCAGCGAAGAGGTCCCGGCAGTTGCGAACGATCTTCCGGATTGTCGGCACGGTGAACCCGTGTGCCTTCAACCCACCGATGGCTACCAATTCCACGAGGTCCGTAAAAGAGACGCCCGCGATAGGTACCTCCCGCCCCGGAGTCACTGGAGGCTGAGAGACTCGTGTGCCGTCGAGGCGTGTGTAACTGTAGCCAGCGAGCCACCTCTTGGCCGTGCCACGGCTAACGCCGGCAATCCGATCCGCGTCCGCGAAGCCGTACAGGCGTGCCAACAACTGCTCTGGTATTTCGCGTCGACCCATCCCTGCTGTTGCTCCCCGCCAGCGCGATACTGCGCCGGGCCGGTACTCTAAATTGGTCCGCCCTGGCGGCGCAATAACAATCTAGCACTTGAGGGAACAGCCGCCACAGGGTTCGGCCGTCCTGATCCCCGACCCGGCCCTCCGCCTACCCACCAATCCGCTGGTGCTGCTTCTTCTCGTCGCCTTCGCGGGTGGAGCCGGTGTGGGTCTCCGTTTCGGCAGTGGCGCGGCGGGCGCGCTCTTCCTCGGCCATGCGCTCGCGCTCCTTGCGCCAGTCGTCGAGCGAGTCGTCGCGCCAGGCTGCGGCGCGCTCGCGGTCGTGCTCGTCGGAGCGGCGGGAGGCCCGCCAGGCGGCAACGCCGCCCATGCCGAGAAGGAATGGCAGC
>CAUJEQ010000107.1 GCA_963169135.1 Chloroflexota bacterium | reverse complement strand
CGAACTGCGGCCAGGGCGAGCCAGCCAACGAATGGGAGGAGCGGAATCCAAGCTGTCGCAAGAGCAACTTGCAACGCCTGGCCGCGGGAGGCCCGTCGACCGGCAAAGAGCGCAGTCAGGAGGCCCGCGCCCAGCAGCGGACCGAACTGGAGGAAGGCATGCGCCGGGCGCGTGCCCTCGCCCACGTAGGCATAGAAGCCCTCGGCCTGGGAGCCGAACGTAAGCCACCAGGGCGCGTACCCTGCAACAGCCAGAAGCGCCACGGGGCCGAGATAGGTAGCGGCGCCGAGAAGCGCATCGAGCGGCGGCGCCCGTCTCAGGTTGCGCGCGAATACCGCCAGCCCAAGGACCGCCGAGAACGTGATCACATCCCAGGCGTTCTGGAACGCGAGCGCCCCGAAGACGACAGCCAGAGCGATGCCGGCGAACGGTTCGCTCCGGTGCTGGCGCCAGTCCAGCCGCGAGCGCCCACGCCAGAGCGCGGCGGCCAGCCCGAGCGCGAGCAGCACCAGCGGGAGCGACATGACGTGGGGGTGGAGATCGCCGAGAAGGAAGCTGAAGAAGGGGAATTCGGTGATGGTGCCGGGGATGATTCGCGACCCACGCCACCAGAACCAGAACTCGGTGGGGTACCAGCGGGATGTGCGCGGGTTCAGCTGGCCTGTGTAGCAGTTGTCGGATTGGCCGGGCTCGCAAGGGATCATCCACTCCACACCGAACGCTTCGTAGAGAGGGCGGCTGGTGTTGCCGTGGGCCGCGGTCCATTCGAAGACGGCCGACAGCGAACCGACGAAGAGCAACAAGCCAACCGCCGCCGCCCCGCCGCCCATCGCCCAGGCACGCCCTCGCGCCCCAACAATCCATCGCACCAGGGCGAAGGCCAGGGAGGCCACCCCGGCCGTGCTCGCGGCGAAGGTGTACGCGAGCGAGAGGTTGTAGCCGGTGGACGATGGCACACCCGAGACAGCGGTAAGCACTCCCGACTGAACGTAACCGAAGTAGTAGTAGCTCGCGTGCTCGCCCGCGAGCCACGGGTCGTGGGGGGGGTATTCCGGGGAGATCAGCGTGGCGTTCAGGTACATGAAGTCCATCGGTTGCTCGGTCCCGCCGATCTCCGCGTTGTAGGAGCGGAAGGCGACGTAGCCGAAGAACGCGAAGGTGAAGACACCGGCGGCGACGACAACGCCGGGCCATGCCCGGTACCAGGTGACCAGAAGCCAGCGATCGCGTCCGGCGGTGGCAGCAGCAATAGCGCCAAGCAGTGCAACCACGAGCACATATCCGCCGCGGCCGGGCGGAAGCACGGAGAACACGCGCAGAATGAAGTAGCCGTAGCTGACCAGGAGAAGACCGAGGGCGAAACTCAGTCCTGCGCCGGCATCGGGCAGGCGGCGCAGGAGGGCCGCAGCGACCGGGAAGCCCAGGGCTCCCAGGAGCAACGCCACGATCCAGAAGGCCAGCACATCGCCCATAGGGCCTCCTCAGGCGAGCAGGGAGTCGACAAAGTCCTCGGGGTCGAACGGAGCGAGGTCGCCCATCTGCTCGCCCGTTCCGATGAAGCGGACAGGGATGCCGAGCTCGTGCGCGATGGCGAAGGCGATCCCGCCTTTGGCCGTACCATCGAGCTTGGCGAGCACGATGCCGGTGACGCCCACAGCCTCCGCGAACGTCTTCGCCTGCATGAGCCCGTTCTGGCCGGTTGTCGCATCGAGGACAAGCAGGGTCTCGTGCGGGCCATCGGGGTAGTTCCGCTGGATGATGCGGTTCATCTTCTTGAGTTCTTCCATCAGGTTCGACTTCGTGTGGAGGCGGCCTGCGGTATCGATGATGACGATGTCGGCTCTCGCGCTCTCGGCCGCGGCGAGAGTATCGAAGACAACCGCTCCCGGGTCCGCACCGGACTGGTGGGCGACCACGCGTACACCGATGCGTTCGCCCCAGACCTTCAGCTGGTCGGTGGCGGCAGCCCGAAAGGTGTCGGCAGCGCCGAGGATAACGCTGGCGCCATCCTGCCTGAAGGCATGGGCCATTTTGGCGATGGAGGTCGTTTTGCCTGCGCCGTTCACGCCCACCACAAGGATGATGAGCATGGCCGGCGCGTCCGGACGCGCCCACGCCGGCGGCGCCTCGCCGGGCTCCCGGAGGACCGCGACGAGCTCCTCCCGCAGGATTTCCCGGACGCGGACACTCTGCTTCGCGCCCTCCTGTTTCACCCGGGCCCGGACTCCGTCGAGGATCGCGGTTGTGGTTTCCAGACCGGCGTCGGCGCCGATCAGGATCTCCTCGAGTTCGTCCCAGAGGTCGTCTGCGAAGTCGGGCCGTTCGAAGAGGCCGCCCAGCCGGCTGAAGAAGCCGCGCCGGGTCCGTTCGACGGCGCGCTCAGTCTGTTCGTGAACCTCGGCCTTCTCCTCCGGGGTCGGCTCGAACACGAGTTCCGCGTCAGTCTCAGGGGCGGGAGCGCCTTCGGCTGCTTCGGGGGGCTGCTCTGGGGGTTTCTTGCGCCAAAACCTCACGGGCGCTCCTTCCGGCTCTCTCCGCGCGATGGTACCGCCCCGATGGGTAAGGGGCAGTTGGGACGATGCCGTATCATGCGGATATGGCAACAGCAGTGACCGAGACGGTGCTGACCGCGGAGGAGTTCTCCCAGCTACCCGACCCGAAGCAGGGCGGGAAAATGGAACTCGTCCGCGGAAGGGTGGTGACCTCGATGCCGGTGAGCGGCAAACACGGCGAACGACAGGGGATTATCTGGCAGGCTTTACGCCAGTTCCTTTTCACACACCAGGAGGGCAGGGCGACTATCGAGACGGGCTACATTTTGCGGCGCGACCCGGACGTTGTTCGCGCACCCGATGTGTCGGTTGCGCCCGCGGCCCTGCTCGAAGATGGCGAACTGCCGGAGGACGCCTTTATCGAAGGCGCGCCGCTGCTGGCCGTCGAGGTTGTCTCCAAGACCGACTCCGAACGCGAGGTCCTGGAAAAAGTCGGCGAGTATCTGGATGCCGGCGTCGTGCGGGTATGGGTCGTGAAGGCCCGGAACAAGACGGTCGTGGTCTACACAGGGTCGGGCGACGTGAAGTCTGTCCCCCTCACAGGCATGCTTACCAGCGACGACGCGGGATTCGCACGATCGGGATTCACGTTGCCGGTCTCGACGATCTTCGCGTGACCGTCTAGTTCTGGGGGATGTCCGAGAGCCTCAGGCTGAGCACCTTCGAAACGCCATCCCGGCCCATCGAAACGCCGTAAATGGCGTCGGCGATCTCGATTGTGCGCCGGTTGTGGGTCACGACCAGGAACTGGGTCTTCTCGGCGAGCTGCTTGAGGGCACCGGTGAAGCGCCCAACATTGGCTTCGTCCAGGGCGGCATCCACTTCGTCGAGCACACAGAACGGCGCCGGGTTCGCGGAGAGCAGCGCGAAGAGGAGGGCGACGGCGGTCAGCGAGCGTTCGCCGCCGGAGAGCAGGGTGAGGCTCTTGATGCGCTTGCCCGGCGGCTGCGCCTCGATCTCGATGCCCGCGTTGGCGAGGTCTTCGGGGTGGGTGAGCATGAGGCTCGCGTTGCCGCCACCGAAGAACGCCTGGAAGTACTCGCCAAAGCCGGCGTTCACGCGCTCGAAGGTGGTGGTGAAGCGCGTCCGGATCTCTTCGTTCAGTTCGGAGATTGCCGTGCGAAGCTGGTCTTCCGCGTCGGAGAGGTCGACCAGCTGGGTGGTCAGGAACTCGTGGCGCTCGTGGAACTCGCGGAAGTCCTCGGGCGCTTCGGCGTTAATCGCCCCGAGGCGGCGGATCTGGCGGCGCAGTTCCTCGATCCGGTCGCGCATGGCCTGGACGTCGACTTCGGCGCCGCCCTGGATGCGCGGCGCCTCGAGCGTGCCCGCGTCAAACATCGAGTCGGCGACCATTGCCTCATCGAACGAGACGATTCGGCCGCTGCGATCTGGGGCGAGCCCTTCGCGCTCCATTTCGAGCCTCAGGTGCTCGATGTGCTCGCTCGTGCGGGCCATTTCGCCTTCCAGGTCGAGCCGCTTGCGGTCGATGGCGAGGAGCTGCTCCTGGGATTCGTTGTACTCATCCTGGATGGTGCGTTCGTGGTTCTCCAGGCGGTGGAGTTCATCGCGGTCGGGGGCGGCGTCCTCCGCGTAACGGGCCTGTTCGGCGCGGATGGTCTCGAGCTCGCGGGCGAGCTTGCCGAGGCGCTCGTCGATGACGCTGGCTTCAAGTTCGAGGTTCCGGCCATGGAGGCGCTTGGCCGCGATCTGGCTGTCGAGCCGCTCGATAGACTTCTCGTGCTGCTCGCGCATGGCGACAAGGGTGCGCCGCTCGCCCTCGATCGACGCGAGACGGGCGCTGGCTTCCGAGACGGCCCGAAGGGCTGCCTCGCGCCGCTCAGTCGCCTGGGCGAGCTGCGCTTCGAGCGAATCCATCTCTTCCCGCCGCTCGTCGCGACGCTGCTGAAGCTGGGTGGCGGCCAGCGATGCCTGGGCGATCTGGGTGACTCGCCCTTCGCGCTCGCGTTCGATGTCCACGCGCTTGGAGCGGACCGCATCCATGTCGCGGCGGAGCCGGTGAAGGCGCTCGCGTTCGCGCTCAAGGTCGAAGCGGGCGCCTTCGAGGGCGCGACGGGTCATCTCGTACTCGGCTTCGGCCTCGTGGGACCGCTTCGCTACCTGGTCGATCGCAGCGCGGGCGTTTGCGATGCGCTCGGCGCTAACGTCGGTCCGCTTTCGCAGCTCCTCGATGCGCTCCGGGAGTTCTTCCAGTTCGCGCTGACGGATGAATTCGCCCTCATCGGCGCCGGTCGAGCCGCCGGCCATCACGCCGGTCTGCTCGATGAACACGCCGTCGAGGGTCACGACCGAGCCGAGGGCGCGGCGGATCATGCGGAGGCCGGTCTGGACATCTTCGACCACGATGACGCGGCCGAGGAGCGTGTCGACCAGCGGCTTCATGCGTTGGTCGCAGCGGACGAGTTTCGCGGCGACGCCGACCACGCCGCGTTCCTTCTGGAGGTTGAGCGGGTAGACATGGCGGACTGCGTCGAGCGGGAGAAACTGGGCACGGCCCTGCTTGCGGCGCTGGAGGGTGGCTATTGCTTCGAGGGCGACCGCTTCGTTCTCGACGATGATAGCGTGGAGTCGCTGCTCAAGGGCGGCATTGACCGCTACCTCAAGCCCGGCGGGCACCTTCAGCTGGCGCGAAAGCAGGCCCACGACACCGGGGATCTCCGGGGGTTCGCCGAGGCTGCCGGGCTCGAACTCTTCCATGAGCGCCTGGCCCATGATGAGGACGTTTCTGGTGCCGGCGGCGACCCCATCGTGTTCGGCCTGCACGCGGCTGAGCGCATCGAGACGGCCTTCCAGGTGGTCAAGCTCACGCAGGTCGTGGTTGCCGGCCGATTCGAACTCGCGGACTTCTTCCTGGACGCGGGCGAGCTGTTCGCGGGCGGCATCCGCGGCGGCGCGGGCATCTTCGACACGGACTTCGCCCTCCATTGCCGCAGCCCGGGCCTCAGCGAACCGGCGGCCATACCCGATGAGCTCGACGATCACCTGCTTCCGGCGCGCCACGACCTGTTCCATCTCTCGTTCGAGGTCGGCGATGCGGCGTTCGGCGCTCTCGATATCGGACTGCATGGCGTTCGCGCGGCGGTCGTCGCCCTCGGCTCCGTCGTGGAGTTCGCCGACGCGGCTGCGGAGGGCCGAGTATTCGCGCTCAGCGGCGTCAAGTTCCTGGCGGCAGCGCTGCATGGCATCGCGCGAAGTCTCGGCTTCGCCAACGACCTCGATGCCACGACGGCCATCGTCGACATCGGTGGAGGCGAGCGACATGCGTTCACCCTCGATGGCCTCGAGTTCGCCGCGCACTTCCTCGCGGCGGGCCGAAATCATCGCGTGGCGTTCGCGGTCGAGGGCGACGGCCTGCTCGGCCGCTGCGAGCCGCTGTTCGATCTCCGTGTTTCGCGTGTCGCGCCGGGAGATCGCGTCGCGGCGCTTGCGAATCTCTTCAGAGAGCGCGCGGAGCTGTTCGCGGAGCTGGGTGACCCGCTGGGCGGCAGCGGCATTTTCGGCGGTTCCCTGGTCGAGCGCTGCCCGGGCACGGACCAAGGTGTTCTGGGCGTCGTTCCAGAGATGCCCGTAATAGGTCTTGAGCAGTTCCGTGAGCTCGGCGCTCAGGCGCTTGTGCTCGGAAGCGCGTTCGGCCTGGCGGCTCAACTGGGCGAGGCGCGGTTCGATCTCCTGGACGATGAGCGAGACGCGATCGATGTTGTCGCGGGTGGCGGCCAGCCGGTCCTGGGCCTCGCGGATCTTCATGCGGAAGCGCTTTACGTCGGCCGCTTCATCGAGGAACGAGCGGCGCTCGTCCGGGGTCATGCTCAGGACCTCATCGACGAGACCCTGACCCATGATGGAGTAACTGTTCTGGCCGACATCGCCCTTCATGAGGAGGTCGATCACGTCGCGGAGGCGGACGCGGGAACCGTTGAGCAGGTACTCAGAGTCGCCATTGCGGTAGACGCGGCGGGCGATCTCGACCTCGGCGAAGTCCACCGGGAGCCAGCGTTCTTCGTTATCGAGAGTGAGGACGACCTCGGCCATGCCGACAGCGGCACGGTCCTTCGTCCCGGCGAAGATGACATCCTCCTGCTTCCGGGCGCGAAGGAGGCGGCTGCTCTGTTCGCCGAGGACCCAGCGGATGGCATCGGAGACATTGCTCTTGCCGGAGCCGTTCGGACCGACGACCGCCGTGACACCGCGCCCGTATTCGAACGTGGTGCGGTTGGCGAAGCTCTTGAAGCCCTGGATGGAGAGCCTCTTGAGGTACACGGGCTAGCCCTCCTCTCGCGATTGA
>CAUJEQ010000106.1 GCA_963169135.1 Chloroflexota bacterium | reverse complement strand
CACGCGCTTCGATACCACGGACCTGCCCGTGAAGATCGCGGCGGAAGTGAAGGACTTCGATCCCGGGAAGTATATGGATGCCAAGGGCGCACGGCGGATGTCGCGCTTCGCCCAGTTCGCCGTGGCAGCCGCCCAGCTGGCGGCCGACGACGCGGGCCTGGTGCTGAAGGACGATGAGCGGCGGCGCGCAGCCTCGGCGATCGCCACCGGCGGAGGAGGCGTGATCGAGACGATCGACGAGGTGACCGTGCTGCAGGAGCGTGGGCCTGGCCGGGTCAGCCCGTTCTACGTGCCGACCATGGCGCCGAACATGGGCGCCTGCCAGGTCTCGATGCACCTCGGCCTGCGCGGACCCGCGCTGGCGAGCGTTGCTGCCTGCGCGAGCGGCCTCTACTCCTACATCGAAGCGAAGCACCTGATCGACTCTGGCCGCGCTGATGTCGTGCTCGCCGGGGGCACCGAGGCCGCGCTCCACCGGCTCCCGATCGCCGCGTTGGCGAACATGAAGGCGCTCAGCCGCCGCAACGACGAACCTGAGCGCGCCAGCCGCCCGTTCGATCGCGACCGCGACGGGTTCGTGTTCGGCGAAGGCGCGGCCGTGATGGTGGTCGAGTCCGAGGCGCGGGCGAAGGCCCGGGGCGCCCGGGTCTACGCCGAACTGATGGGGGGCGGGCTGAGCTGCGACGCCTACCACATCACCGCGCCGCTCGAAGACGGTTCGGGCGCCCAGGACGCGATGGCAGAGGCGCTCGCCGCAGCGGGCATGCAGCCAGAGGACATGGACTACATCGCCGCGCACGGCACGGGCACGCCGCTGAACGACGCTTCGGAGACCCGCGCGATCAAGCTGGCCTTCGGCGACCACGCCCGGAAGCTGGCGATCAGCTCACCGAAGTCGATGGTCGGCCACCTGCTCGGTGGCGCCGGCGCGGTGGGCGCGCTTACAGCCGCGTTCGCGGTGTACCACGACATTGTGCCGCCAACGATTAACCTGGAGACCGCGGACCCGGAGTGCGACCTGGACTACACGCCGTTGAAAGCGCGGAAGATGCCCGTGCGGGCCGCCGCGGCGAACGGGTTTGGGTTCGGCGGGCAGAACGGCAGCGTGATCTTCCGCAAGTACGTGCCGTGACGTAGCCTAGGCGGCGTTTACGAAAACGGACCGGGTGCCCCGGGGCGCCCTTCAGAAGAGAAAGCACACACCGAGGGAGAACCACCATGGCCACCGTGTTCGAACGTGTCCGCGACGTCGTCGTGAGGCAGCTGAAAGTCAAGCCCGATGAAGTGAAACCCGAAGCCAGCCTGGTGGACGACCTGCGGGCCGACTCGCTGGACATCGTCGACCTGACGATCGCCATCGAAGAGGCATTCGCCGACGACGCAGAGTTCGAAATCCGCGACGAAGACGCGGAGAACATCCGCACGGTCCAGGACATCCTCGACTTCCTCGCGCAGCAAGGCCTCTCGTGACCGGTTAACCGCCAGCGCTGGCGAACACAGAGGCGCGGAGGCGCAGAGGACTGTGGATTCGGCGTTTGAGACCGGAAGCGAACTGACCGGACGGGTAATTGGTGCGGCAATTTCCGTACACCGCGAGCTGGGACCTGGATTTCTCGAGTCTGTTTACGAGTCGGCGCTTTGCGTGGAACTGGAATGTCTCGCGATCCCGTATACCCGCCAGGTGGTCGTCGAGCTGGGGTACCGAGGCCGGCCCGTCGGGGAGGGTAGAATCGACCTGCTGGTGGATGGCTTCCTGGTCGTGGAGCTTAAGGCTGTAGAGACCATCCTTCCGATTCACGAAGCGCAGGTCTTGTCTTACCTGAAGGCAACGGGACATCCGGTTGGGCTTCTCATCAACTTCAACGTCGTTGCTCTTCGCCGCGGCGTCCGGAGGGTGGTCAACGGCTTCTCTCGGTGAAGCTCCCAGTCCCTCGGTGCCTCCGTGCCTCGGTGTTGGAGGGGCCTGGCGGTTAGACGGGCCCGGCGAGGGAGCGGAGGCGGGCGACAATGTCCGGGAGAGTGGCCAGGACGCGGTCGATGTCGGCCTCCGTGGTGCCCTTGCCGACGGTGAGGCGGAGGGAGGCGTGGGCCAGGTCCGGGTCGATGCCCATGGCGGTCAGGACGTGCGACGGTTCCAGGGCGCCCGTCGTGCAGGCGCTCCCGGAACTCGCGGCGATATCCGCCATGTCGAGCGCGAGCAGCACGCTCTCGCCCTCGACGTTCCGGAAGCAGCAGCTGAAATTGTTCGCAAGCCGCCGATCCGGGTTGGCCGGCCCGGTGATGACCGTGTCGGGGATGCGCTCCGGCAGCTCGAAGAGGAGCCGGTCGCGGAGCCGGCGGGTGTGCGCGGTGCGCGCGGCTGACTCGTCCCATGCGAGTTTCATCGCAGCCGCAAGGCCGACGATGCCGGCGACGTTCTCAGTCCCGGCCCGGCGTTCTTTCTCCTGGCTTCCGCCAAACATCGTCGGCTGCCAGGGTGTCCGGTTCTTGATGTAGAGCAGCCCTACGCCCTTCGGTCCGTAGAGCTTGTGCCCGGCAATGCTGAGCAGATCGACGCCGAGGGCGGCCGGCGTGATGTCGATCGCTCCGGCCGCCTGGACCGCGTCGGTGTGCACCACGACCTTCGGGTTCCGCGCGCGGGCGATGCGGACCGCCTCGGCGACCGGCTGGATCGTCCCCACTTCGTTGTTCGCGGTCATCACCGAGACGACGGTGGTCTCGGGCCCAACGGCGTCTTCGAGCGCGGCCAGGTCCACGGTCCCGTCGCGATCGACGGGGAGATAGGTGGCACGAAAACCCTCACGTTCCAGCTGCTCGACCGTATGGAGGACGGCGTGGTGCTCGACCTGCGTCGTCACGATGTGGTCGCCCCGCCCGCGATCACGCTGGGCGAAAGCGGCACCCCGGATGGCGGCGTTGTCGGCTTCGGTGCCCCCGCTGGTAAAGACGATCTCCTTCGGCTGGGCGCCAAGCAGGTCGGCGACGAGCTTGCGCGCGGCATCAAGGGCACGGCGGGCCTCCTGGCCCTCGAGGTAGATGCTCGAAGGGTTGCCCCAGTGAGTTGTGAGCATTGGGATCATGGCTTCGACCACCCGCGGATCGGGCGGGGTGGTGGCCGCGTGGTCAAGGTAGATGCGCCCCATGCAGCCAGCGTAGCGGGCGGAAAGGCGGGCTTCCAGCGGGCCGGATAGCCCCGTTGCTCCGGGGTGCTATACTGCGTGTTGGCAATTCCTCTCAGGAGTGGGCACCAGGCCCACTTTTTTGTTGGACCTATGAAAAACGAACTCCTGCTGGCACTTGGACAACTCGCCGCCGAAAAGAACCTGCCCCGGGAGGTCGTTTTCGAGGCGGTCGAAGCGGCGCTGACTTCCGCCTTCCGGCGGGAGGGCGATAACGCGCCGAACATCAACGTCAAGATCGATACGACCACCGGCGACATCCGTGCCTACCGCCAGATGGTGGTGGTGGATGACCCCGAGGAGCCGGCCGTCGAGATGGCGCTCCCGGAAGCGCGCCGCTGGAAGCCCGACGTTCGTATTGGCGACGTGCTTGACTTCGAAGAGCAGCTCCCGCCCAACGCCGGCCGCATCGCTGCCCAGACCGCCAAGCAGGTGGTCCTCCAGCGCCTCCGCGAGGCCGAGCGCGACGCCGTGTTCGATGAATACGCCGGCAAAGAAGGCGAACTGCTCGTCGGCACCGTTCAGCGAGTCGAAGCGCGCCAGATCATCATCGAGCTTGGCCGTGGCACGGAGGCCGTGCTGCCCTTCAGCGAGCAGGTCCGCAATGAACACCTGCGGCCGGGCCAGCGCGTGAAGGTGCTGGTGCTCGAAGTCATGAAGGCCGTGAAGGGCCCGCAGATTGTCGTGAGCCGCGGCCATCGCAACCTGCTCCGTCGGCTCTTCGAAATGGAAGTGCCGGAGATCAAGGCCGGGACGGTCGAAATCAAGAGCATCGCCCGCGAAGGCGGCCACCGCAGCAAGGTGGCGGTCCATGCGCGCAACGCCAACATCGACCCCATCGGCGCGTGCGTGGGCATGCGCGGCACACGCATCCAGAACATCGTCAACGAACTGGCCGGCGAGCGGATTGACGTGATCAAGTGGGACCCGGACCCGGCCAACTTCGTTTCGAACGCGCTCAGCCCGGCCGAGGTGCTGGAAACCGAGATCAACGTCGACGAGCACCTGGCGAGCGTGGTGGTGCCAGACAAGATGCTCTCACTCGCTATCGGCAAGGAAGGGCAGAACGCCCGGCTGGCCGCCAAGCTGACGGGCTGGCGGATCAACATCCACAGCCAGGCTTCCAAGGAGCGCGCCGCGGAAGGCGAAGTTGAGGCGCCCCTGGCCTTCGAGCCGTTCGCACCGGGTGAGACCCCGGACATCGACATCATTGAAGAGGCCGAGGAGATCGCAGCGGCCGCCGAGCTTGCGCCGGAACTGGCGGAAGAGCCCGGAACCGCTACGCCCGCTGCTGCCAGCGCTGCCCCGGCCGCTGAGCCCACCACCGACGAGGAGGAGATCTCCTTCGCGGCCGTGGTCGACCAAATGGAAGTGCCCGACCGCGAAGAGCGCGAGTCGGAAGACTACGGCGAGGATGAGGACGAGGAGTACGAAATCCCGACGACCGTGGTCGCCGAGATGAAGCCCTCGGCCATCCGTTTCGCCGAGGATGTCCTCCCGAAGCGCCCGGACGAGGCCGAAGACGCCGCGCGCAAGCCCGCGGCAAAGAAGGCGCGCCGTGCCTCTCGCTTCAGTGAAGAGGAAGAAGACGAGATGGAAGACATCGACTACTCGGGGCGCATCCACTGACGGAGGGGCTTCGCCGTGCCAGGCGCCAGACCGCGGGCCATCCCTCAGCGCACGTGCATCGGTTGCCGCCTCGAACAGGGTAAGCGCGGGCTTGTCCGCATCGTCCGGACACCCGAGGGCCGCGCGGTGGTCGACCCGACGGGGAAGGCCAACGGGCGCGGCGCCTACATCCATCCGCTCCGCGCGTGTTGGGAGAAAGCGCTCAAAGGCGGTACGATAAGAAACGCACTTAAGTTCACCCCGGCCATGGACGATATCGAGGCGCTTCGTGCCTTCGGAATGGCGTTGCCGGTAGAAGAAAGCGAAACGTTATGACGGCTAAACCAACCTCTACGGCAGTGAGAATCCCCGCGGCCCTCACCGTGAAGGAACTCGGCGACATCCTGAACATCTCTGCCATCGAAGTCATCAAGCGGCTGATGACCAACGGCGTCATGGCGAACGTGAACCAGACGATCGACTACGACACCGCGGCGATCATCGCTGTGGAACTCGGCCTCGAGCCCGAGGAGGATGTGGCCGAAGAGCCCGCCGTGGCGGCGATAGCGCTGGAAGAGGAAGAGATCGTTGACGATCCCGCCTCACTGAAGCCGCGCCCGCCGGTGGTGACCATCCTCGGCCACGTCGACCACGGCAAGACCAGCCTCCTCGACGCGATCCGGAAGACGAAGGTGGCTGCCGGGGAAGCCGGCGGCATCACTCAGCACATCGGCGCGTACCAGATCGAGCGCGACGGCAAGCTCGTGACCTTCATCGATACGCCGGGCCACGCCGCCTTTACCGCGATGCGCGCCCGCGGCGCACAGGTAACCGACATCGCCATCCTGGTCGTGGCCGCGAACGACGGTGTGATGCCGCAAACCATTGAGGCGATCAACCACGCCCTCGCGGCCGAAGTGCCGATCATCGTCGCGATCAACAAGATCGACCTCCCAACCGCGAACCCGGATCGCGTGAAACAGCAGCTCACCGAGCACAACATCGTCGTCGAAGAATACGGCGGCGACGTGGTAGCGGTGCCCGTCTCGGCCACGACCGGCGAGGGACTGGCTGACCTGCTGGAAGCGATCAACCTGGTGGCCGAGATCGGAGAACTCAAGGCGAACCCGGACAGGCCGGCTTCCGCTGTCGTGGTGGAAGCCGAGATGGATGCCGGCCGCGGCCCGATTGCCACGGTCCTCGTCCAGGCAGGCACCCTCCGCCAGGGTGACGCAGTCGTCGCGGGCGAAACCAGCGGCAAGATCAAGGCGATGTTCGATGATCAGGGCAAGCGCGTCCGCGAAGCGGGACCCGCGACCCCGGTGGTCATCATGGGCCTCGAGGCAGTGCCGGAAGCCGGCGAGCGCATCCGCGCGGTTGCCGACGAGCGCCTGGCGCGCACCATCGTCGATGAGCGCCGCCGCGGCCGCGAAGCAGCGGAACAAACCGACCACGCCCACGTCAACCTGGACACGCTGTTCAACGAGATCAGCGCCGGCAAGCTCAAGGAACTGATCATCATCCTGAAGGCCGACGTCCGCGGCAGCGCAGAAGCGCTCAAGGGCGCCCTCGAACGGCTGAGCAACCCCGAAGTAAAGCTCAAGATCATCCACTCCGCCACGGGCCCCGTCAGTGACAGCGACGTGATGCTCGCCGAGGCATCGAACGGCATCATCATCGCCTTCAACTCCCGCACCGACCCATCGGCGAAGAAGCGCGCCGAGGCTACCGGCGTCGAGATCCGCAGCTACAGCATCATCTACCAGGTGCTGGAGGATGTGGAGAAGGCGCTCACGGGCATGCTCGAGCCGAAGTACGAGATGGTCATCGATGGCCATGCGGAAGTGCGCCAGGTGTTCAAGTCGAGCCGGCTCGGCCAGATCGCCGGGTGTTACGTGCTCGATGGGACCATCAAGCGCGGCACACACACGCGCGTGCTGCGGAACAAGGAAGAGATCGGCAAAGGCCGGTGCGAGGGTCTCAAGCGCTTCCAGGAAGACGTGCGCGAAGTCCAGACCGGCTACGAGTGCGGTGTGGTGCTCAGCGGGTTCGACAAGTACGCCGAGGGCGACGTCATCGAGTTCTACCACGAAGAGCGCGTCAACTAGCCGCGCCCGCGGCGAAAGGATCCACCCGTGAGCATGCGGACCACCCGCGTGAACGAACTGCTTCGCGCGGAGATCAGCGAGTTGCTGCTGCGCGAGGTGAAGGACCCCCGGGTCTCGCGGGGGATGGTCACCATCACCGAGGTGCAGGTCTCGCCCGACCTACGCCACGCGGTGGTTTACGTCTCACATCTGGGCACCGAGGCGGAGCGCAAGGAAGCGCTGGAGGGACTGAAGAACTCGGTCCACTTCCTCCACCGGGAGTTGCTCCATCGGCTCTCGTTGCGCAATGTGCCCGAACTCGTGTTCAAGTTTGACCCGTCGATAGAACGCGGGGCACGGCTCGCCGAACTCATCAACCAGGTTGGCGCGGAGCGCGGTGAGCACGAAACGGCCTGAGTCGCCGCTTCATGGCCTGATCCTGATCGACAAGCCAGCTGGCTGGACCAGCCACGACGTGGTCGCGAAGGCCAGGGGGATCACGGGCCAGCGCCGCATCGGCCACACCGGCACGCTCGACCCCATGGCAACCGGGCTACTGGTACTCTGCCTTGGACAGGCCACGCGTCTTGTGGAATACCTCACCGGGCACGACAAACGGTACACGGGCGAGATCGTCCTTGGACGGACCACCACCACCGACGACGCCGAAGGAGAGACGATCGAGGAGCGGCCGGTCCCTGTGGTTACGGCAGTCGACCTCCGGGAAATTGAGCGGCGATTCAGCGGACCGCTGTTCCAGCTGCCGCCGGCCTTCAGCGCCATCAAGGTGGCGGGAAAGCGCGCCTATGCCGTCGCCCGGGCTGGCGACACGCCCCAGCTTGAGCCCCGTCCCGTTCTGGTCCACACGCTTCATTTGTCCGCGGCTTCGCCCGGGCGGCTGGCAATCGAGCTCCATTGCGGGCCGGGGACCTACGTGCGGAGCCTGGCGCGGGACATCGGCGCCGCGCTGGGGTGCGGCGGGCACCTCGGCAGCCTGCGGAGGCACACCGCCGGACCGTTCAGGGTCGAAGACGCGGCCACACTCGACCGTCTGGAGGCCGCGGCTGGAAGCGCCCGGTTGGGGGACATCGTCCTCCCCGGCGACGAGGGGCTGTGGGACTATGACACCGCGATCCTGGGGCCCGACGGGTGCCGGCGATTCACTCATGGGCTGATGCATCGCAGCGCTTCTGGCGCGGAAACGCCGGCGGAGACCGCGCGAATCTACGCCACGTCTGGCGAGTTCCTTGGCGTCGGTTCTGTGTCGAGTTTGGGCGAGATCCGGCCCGTGAAGGTGCTGAACCTGCCGAATTAGGCCAATCTCGCACGTTATGTCGTGCTCAAACTCAATTTTGGTATTGACATCGGGGCCATGCACTCAGATCATGCCAGAGGAACTGGCTTCACCTGCGTATCCGCGTAGGCACTCTAACAATTTGCCAGTAAACCGCCCGACCCGCGGGCGGGACT
>CAUJEQ010000105.1 GCA_963169135.1 Chloroflexota bacterium | reverse complement strand
TCGACCGTCCCGACGTCGCCCCGCGCCACCGGCCCCGTGAGCGCGTCGCGGAGTTCGAGCGCCGCCACGTTCGCGGAAGCAGCAAGGAGAAGCGGGGACAGGGCCGGGCGACCCAGCTGCTCTGGAAGGCCCGCCAGCGTCCAGAGTCGGCCCGCGGCGCTGGCGAGCGCGACAACATGGTTGCTTACGAACACGGCAGCGGCATGGTAGAGCGTCCGATCCGCACCTTCGAGACGGAATGGCTGCGCGCCAAAGCTGGTGACCACCTGTTCGAGGAGCGCGCCAAGGGCGTCGGCACCCTCCACTCCGCAGAAGATGCCGCGAAGGCGCTCCGGTTCGGGTGAACGCGACGGGAAGGACTGCAGTGGATGCAGGCAGCCCGGGATGCCACCCGCTCCCGTCACCCCGGCGAGTGCGCCCAGGCTGAGGGCGCCGCTACAGTGTACGACCAGGTGCCGAGGCTCCCATGCGATAGACCGGCAAGTTGGCGCGATCGCCGCGTCGGGCACAGTCAGGAAGACGAGGTCGCACCTCGCGGCGACGCGCGCGGCGTCCGTGGTGAATTCCACGTCTGGTCCAAGCGTTGTCGCCAGGGCTTTTGCCCCTTGCAGGTGCTGGCTCGCGACCGCAGTCACGCGGTACCCGCTTTCAACCAGTCCGGCGGCGAGGGTGGCCCCGAGCCGTCCGGCGCCCACAAATCCGACCGTCTTCGCGACCGAGCTGCCTGCCATGGTTGCAAGCAAGGCACGTTGAGCGCGCGGCGTCAACGCCCCGCCTTAATCCCGGCCTGCCGCCGCGATCGCCGGGAAGCCCGTGCTGCGTACGTCGATGGCAGGCCCTGCAGGAGGGCGAGTGCAGTAGGCGGCGCATCGTGGACGATGAGGACGATCCTCGCGGAGCAAGAGGCAGACCGCCCCGACTCATAACGGGCCGTGCGCTGCGAGCAGCAGCGTTGAGAGCCCGGCCACAAGGCAGACCAGTGACAGCCCGCTTGGATTCGCGGTGCGGTGGACTGGCGGTTTAGCCGAGCGTGAGCGACCAGTCAAAGTCGCCGTATCGGAGACGGGGATTGGCATCCGGCGGGACGATGCCAAAGCGCCTAAGCAGGTTTTTCGTACCCGCGCGGCCGCCAAAGTCGCCGCGAAACCAGAGGAACACGCGGGGCACGGTCACGACGCCCTTCGCCGCGTCGTAGCCTGTCTCGCTTTCCAGATAGCTCCGCGTTGCCACGTCGAGCTGGGAGTCGATCACCTGCGGGTCGTACGCAGCGATGGGCGGACAGCTCGCGGCGCCACAGTTCAGTGCGAAGTGCACTCGCGGGTCGCGGCGCCCGAGCCGCAGTCCACGCTCGAACTGGCGAGGCAACGGGTTCGACGCGTAACCCAGGGAATACGCGAACATCGAGCGCCGCAACATGCCGTGTTCGATCGCGTTGAAGCTCAGCTGCCGGCCAGCAACTTCAACACCATGCTTGGAGAAGAACCGGAGGCGGTGTCGATAGTTATCCGGCACGCGGCGGAGTTCACGCTGGATGCCAGCGTTGTAGACGTTAATCCAGAAGGCGAGCTTCTCGCGATCGGTTGGAAGTGCATCCCACAGCTCTCGCAGGGGCATTGTTGCGAGAGCCGTGAACTCCTCCGCACCATCCCCGAGGCGGGCGGCCGTGATGGCCGCGATCGAAAGCGAGATGGCGTCACGATCGCGCGCGGCGTGGCCGGCGGTTCGAACGATGGCGATGGTTGTTGCTGTCACTTCCATCGAGTGTGCCCGCGCCCTCCGGGCGTCTCAGTGATCCGGGTCACTGAAACGCAAGACCAGGCCCACGAGGCTGCGGGGCGCACGCCGGTCCGGGTTGTACCGGCCTTTCGTTCCGCAGGCGGCCTGTGGCCGAGGCTTCGGGCGAGTAAACCGGCGGTCAGTGTTGTCTGTGGAAAGCCCGGCTCAGGTGCTGTGGAGTTCGCCCTGGCAGGGCGCCGCGACCGACGGCTGCTGGAGGGCTGCCACCAGCCACTCCCGAGCCGGCAGTCCGGTCAATCGGCCATCCACCGAATAAATGCGGCAGCGAGGCGTGCAATCGTCGCAGTCCACGAAGCCGGGCTCCACGTCGACGCCATCGACCCGGATTGTTGGGGAGCCCGGGAAACGAACGGCGATGCCGGCCGTCTCGTCCGGTACCGCAATGCGCCGGATGGACACGTCGAGGGTGAGTTCGTCGAGGACATCGCGTACAAGGCGTTCGGCGAGTTCGTGGTTGGGGCAATCCTCGAAGTACAGCAACTCGATGTTCATGAACCTCTCCCGGCGGCCTCATCAGCGGCCGTCCACCCTTCCCAGCATGGGTACATCTGGCCCCCGATCCAGCAAAGCTCCGGTTCGCCGCGCCCCGATGGCGTGACCAGTCGCTGCGGAGCTTCCGCAGCACGGACATCGACGGCCGCGGTCGCCACAGGGGCAGGAAGCGCCTGGCCACTGCGCGCACCATCCCAGATCACGGTGTCCGGGTGGAATGCAGCCCAGGAGAACCAGAACTCGGTGGTGTGAAAGACTTGCTCCAGCTGGCTACCGGAGAGTGGGCCCGCCGTCGCCGTCCCGAAGATGCTCCAGGTGGAGCCCGTTTGGTCGTCGCTGAACGTCACATCCGAGGCGCCCCGCCGGAACGTGAGTTCGCGCCCACCCACGGTAGCCCGGTAGGCCACCGCCGACCCCACATCCCTGGCGCTGGCGATGTCGGACGCATCGAGCGCAGAGGCAGTCCCCGGCGCCCAGAACGCCACGACCGGCTCGCCGCCGACGGTGAGGTTCACGACGGCCGCCCTGGCGAGCGCCGCCAGGGGAATGGCGACCCCTTCGCCGGAACGGTCGAGGGTGAGCACCCGCTCCAGGGCGCCGAGCCGCGAATCGATGGTCCCTGAAAACAGGAACGGGCTGGTGCTCCCGTCGTAGCCTTCGTACGGGTTGATCCCGTAGGTCCGGCCGAAGCCAGTGTCCTCCGTGAGCACGAGCGCATCCGGGAAGGCCGCCGCGAACTCCCCGAAAGCCACGATCGATGTCGGGATGGCGGTGAGTGTCTTTCCCGCCAGTTCGCCCGCGATCCCCTCGCCGGTCGCCTGCTGCCACCAGCTCTCGGTCTGGCGGTCCCACATGATGAGGTCGGAGTTGCGCAGGTTGCCGGAGACGCCGAAGTCCAGCGTCCGTCCGTCCAGGCGCCGATCGAACGAGATGGCGGTGTTGCAGAGCGGGCAGAAGGTGACCGCGACCGGCACCTTGCCGAAACGGTCGTTGACGATCTCGTGCCAGGTGAGCACGTGCAGCGGGTAGGCCTTCGTGACGCCCTCGAGTGTGACCACCGCCACCGGCAGCCGCGCGGCAAGGTCCAGGGTGGAGGCAGGCGCGAACCGGGCGTGCCCGCCGCGCGGCGACTCGATTTCGACGGCGCCTTCGGCATCGAGAGCCGGGATGCAATCGCGGGACGGGCACCCGCGCATGACCTCGTCGAGGTTGATCGTGACCTTGCTGAAGTCCGTGTTGGGCCAGTCGGGGAAGTCGCTCGACGTAGCTGCCGGGCTTGCTGGCGCTGTGCCTGCAGCGTCCTCGGCGTTCGGCCCGGCATCGTCCCCCGAACACGCCGCTGCAAAGAGCGCAAACGCCAGCGTCCCCGCGAGCGCACCGGTGGTTCGTGGCAAATAGCGGTTCACCCGATCCTCCTTCCCCTCTGACCTCACATCCGCCCGGAGGTTCGTGCCGGGCGGCCACGGGCCGCCTAGCCCAGCCGTGATATCCGCAGCGCCGACCACGTCGCGACGCAATACGGGACCGCGTACGTGAGCGGAACCTTCCACAACAGGACCTCCGGGAACATTCCGTCGATCAGCAAGTTGCCCTGGTTGATGGCGGTCAAGATTGTTCCGACGACGAGGGAGGTCACCGCGGCAGTGCGGACGAGGGGCCGGTGAGCGAGGGCATGACGCAGGCACTTCCCCTCCACGCGGTCTCGCCGGGCAAAGCGGAAGCGGGCCGGGGCCGAGTGTCCGGCACTGCACGCGAAAACATCGGTGTAGGAAGCGGAAGTAGTCGTCATCGAAGCACGCCCTCCAGGCAGCCGGCCCCTGCAGCGATGTTTACACCGGCGGGCGGCGCGTCGTCGGTGATCACCATCACTGTGCTCCCCACCTCCGTGCAGGTACTCAATGAGCGTGACCGATCTCCCAGCCCTCGATGTGTGGGTAACGAGCAATTGTTCCGCCTGCGAACGCACGCTCCGCGTGATCTCCGCGTGCGAGACACTCCATGAACTGGTCGACATCCAGGTGCACCGCCTCGATAGTGCTGGCGCAGCTCCCCCGGCCGCGGTCGTTGGCGGCCCGTCCATCGTCTTCTTCGGGTCCGTCATCGCGCTTGGCACGCCCGACTGCTCCGCGCTGACTGCCCGTATCATGTCGATGGCGTCGTCACGGCCAACCGAGGATGGTAGCCAATGAGATTCCTTACTCGACTCGGGTCGCGCCCCGCGACACACCTGCAGAGGAACATCGGAGTAGAGGCCGAGCGGTTGCGCGCCACGCTGCTGCTCGAAAACGACCTTTTCCGCGGACTCGGTCCGGAGGAGATGGGAGACATCGCCCAGCGGCTCCCGATGGCCACCTGCCGCACCGGTCAGGTCATCTACGAGCCCGGCGAAACCGGTGAGGCGCTGTTCATCTTGAAGTCCGGGCATATCAGGCTGTACCGCATCGCCCCCGACGGGCGGAAGCTCGTCCTTGCGACCCTCGGTCCCGGGACAGCATTCGGCGACATGTCGGTCCTTGGCCAGTCGATGATCGGCTCCTTCGCCGAGGCGACCGAGGACTGCACGATTTGCATCATGAGCCGGGTAGACATCGAGCAGATCATCCTCGAACACCCGCGGGTGGCCATCCGGATGGTCGAACTCCTTTCGGGCAGACTCCGCGAAGCAGAGAACCGCCTGGAGCAGATGGCCTTCGCCCCGGTGCCTACGCGCCTGGCGCGCCTCCTGCTGGACCTGGAGCAGAGCGGGGAGGTGGCGGGCCACAGCCACCAGGACCTCGCCGAGATGATCGGCACATCGCGCGAGACCGTTTCGCGCGCCCTTGTGGAATTCAAGACCGAGGGCTGGCTGGAGATCGACCGGCGATGCATCCGGGTGCTGGACCGTGCCGCCCTCGAGGATGTCGCCGAATCAGGTAGTTAATCGCCCCGCGAGAAATGGAGAGGGGTGCCTTGCGGGCACCCCTCCTTTCTTGCTGGCTCAGCCACTCAGTCCGAGCGGCGCCCCAGGGCAAAGACGGCGGCGGTGATCGCCCCGAACATGAGGTGTCCGGCGATCCATGCCCAGGCAGGCACGGAGTCAACGAACAGTTCGCTCGACTGCGCCTGCGCGGCGACGCCTGGCACCATGACGAGCCAGACCATCAGGCCGAAAGCCATCCCTGCGCCAATCACCAGCGCAGTGCTCGCCCGTGCGAGCAGGGCCGCGGCGACCAGCGCGAAGACGGCCCCGAGGACAACCGAGTTCATCATGTGACCCATGGCCCCGACCACGACGGGCCAGAACTCGAAGCCTCCGCCATAGTGCTCGTCTCCAAAGACGACGCTCGTGATACCGCGGACGGGCGCCCAGAACCCGTCTTCTGAAATGGCGACCAACATCGAGAACATGGCCATTGCCATGCCCCCGATCAGTCCCCCGAAAGCGCCGCGGGCAAGGCCGCTGGTAATCGGGATGTGCCTGGTCTGTTGTGATGCGACTGCGTTCATGATGGTTCTCCTTCCTCGAGTTCGAGGTGCTGAGGACATCAGACGCTTGCAACCGGGTGTGGTTCAGTGACTGCCGTCACTGAGCGCGCAGCCACGGTGTTTCGCCAGAGGGAACAGGCAACGTTAGCGTTCAGGC
>CAUJEQ010000104.1 GCA_963169135.1 Chloroflexota bacterium | reverse complement strand
TAGACGCGCATCTTCCGCAGCCGTTCGATGCGCTCTTCGAGCGGCGGGTGCGTGCTGAACAGCTTCGACATCCCACCCGCGCCGCCGAACGGCTTGACGATGTACAACGCCGAGACCGCCTCCTGCGCAGGAGTCTCCTGCATCGGCCGGATCTGAACGCCGCGCTGCAGCTTCTCGAGCGCGCTCGCCAGCGCCTCGGGGTCGCGGGTCACTTCGGCGCCCGTCTTGTCGGCCGCGTATTCGCGCTGCCGGCTGATGCCGAGCTGGAGCATGGTCGCGGCGATCGGCGCGATCAGGATTACCGCGATCGTGATGAACGGGTTCTGGTCCCGCCCGCGCCCACCAAACAGGCTCGTCCACATCAGTACCTGGGCGATCATCGAAATCGCACCCGCAACCGTGGCGACGATCGAGCTCGTCAGGATGTCGCGGTTCTTCACGTGGCCCATTTCGTGGCCGAGTACGCCTCGCAACTCGCGATCGGTCAGGAGCCGCTGGATACCGGTCGTGACCGCTACCACCGCATGCTTCGGGTTCCGCCCCGTCGCGAACGCGTTGGGCGAATCGTTCTGGATGATGTAGACGCGCGGCATGGGCATGCGCGAAAGCTCCGCCACCTCGCGAACCATCGCGAAGAGGTGGGGGTCATCGGATTCCTGGATCTCCCGCGCGCCCGCCATGCGCAGGGCAAACTTGTCGCTGAACCAGTAGGCAGCGAAGTTCATGACGCCGGCGAAGACGAGGAAAAGTATTGCCCCGCCGGTCCCTCCGACAAGGCCCCCCACGGCCACGAGGAGGCCCGTGAGGGTCGCCAGCAGCACTGTGGTTTTCATGAAGTTCATAGTTCGAGAGCTGGATACCTCCTGCCATGGAGTATACCCGATGCCCCATGGCAGACGAGGAAATCTCCGGTAAGCGTGATTGCTTGCCGCCACGGTTCCATTCCGGGTCAACACCTCCTTACCTTCGGCAGCACCGTGCGCAACGACGGTGATCGAAGAGTCGAACGCCGCCGTAAATCAGTCGAACCGGCCAGTCGCCACAGTGTGTAGTGCGAGAACTCTGCCGGATATCTGGAGGATCCTTTCATGATGAAGAAATGGAAATTGCTGTTTCCGCTGTTCGCAATCGTCTCACTGCTGTCGCTGGTTGCAGTCGCTTGTGGAGATGATGAAGACAGCGGTGACGGAGGGCCAGCTGCAACAGCAACGCAACCCGCAGCAGAATTGAAGGACATCGTCGACACTGCTGTCGGCGCCGGTAACTTCACCACGCTCGCGACCGCCCTCGAGGCGGCCGGCCTGGTCGAAACGCTGAAGGGCCCTGGACCGTTCACCGTTCTCGCCCCCACCGACGCGGCGTTCGCTGCCCTTCCGGCCGGTACCATCGAAGGTCTCCTGGCCGACCCGGAGAAGCTGAAGGCAGTCCTCACTTACCACGTGATCGCTGGTGACGTGCCCTCCAGCGAAGTGGTGAAGCTCACCGAGGCCGAGACCGTCAACGGCCAGGAGGTGAAGATCATGGTCGATGGCGGCAAGGTCATGATTAACGACGCCACCGTCACCACGCCCGACGTGAAGGCCAGCAACGGCGTCATCCACGTCATCGATAAGGTGCTTCTTCCCGAGTAACCCGTTACGTCTTCCCTCCACATGGAAACGGCCCCGCCTGCACGGGGCCGTTTCCACGTTCGTCGAGGGGCAGCACCGCCCTTACTTGAGCGACCAGGTCGTCCCTTCGGCGCCGTCCTTGATTTCTACCCCGAGTGCGGTCAGCCCATCGCGCACCTGGTCCGCGATGGCCCACTGTTTCGCGGCGCGGAGCTCGGTGCGCAGCGTGATCAGGAGATCGATGAACGGGGCCGTCTCCTGCGATTGTTTCGCGGGTGACTGCAGCGTGAGCCCGAGCACGCCGCAAAGCTCACGGAGGGCTGCCTGTGCGTCCGAGGTGTCCTGCCCCGCCGTGCCCGCACGGTTCACCTCGCGGGCGAGGTCGAACATCGCGGCGAGCGCGCGCGGTGTGTTCAGATCGTCTTCCATGGCCTCGATAAACCGCTGCCGGTACGGCCCGGCATCCAGAGCCGGCCCGCTGGCTCCGGCGGCGCCGAAAGCAGCGTTGCGCAACCGGTCGGCCCCGGCTTTCGCCGATTCGAGCGCATCTTCCGTGTAGGTCACCGGGCTGCGGTAGTGGCTCGTGATGACGAACAACCGCAGCGCATCCGGCCCGTACTGGTCCAGCGCCTCCTGGATGGTCACCAGGTTCCCGATCGACTTCGACATCTTTTCGCTGCCAAGCTGCAGGAGCGCGTTGTGCATCCAGATGCGGGCAAAGGGCGGCTTGCCCGTGTACGCCTCGGTCTGCGCGATCTCGTTGGTGTGGTGCGGGAAGATGAGGTCGGCCCCGCCCCCATGGATGTCGATCTGCTCGCCCAGGTTCTCCAGCGCCATCGCCGAGCACTCGATGTGCCATCCTGGGCGTCCCGGCCCCCACGGGCTGTCCCAGCTCGGCTCGCCCGGCTTCGCGCCCTTCCAGAGAGCGAAGTCGAGCGGATCGTCCTTCAGCTCCGTCGGGTCGACCCGGGCGCCGCTGAGCAGGTCGTCGATGGCCCGCCGCGAGAGCGCGCCGTACCGGTCGGCCCCGAACTGGCGCACGCGGTAGTACACGTCGCCCCCGGAAGCATAGGCAAAGCCTCTTTCGACGAGTCCTTCGATGAAGCGAAGGATCTGCGGCACCGTCTCCGTGACGCGTGGATACACGTGCGCCGGTTGCACGTTCATCGCTTTCAGCTGGGCAAAGTAGTCGCTGATGTTCTGCTCCGCCAGTTCGCTCATCGGCACGCCGAGCCGCTGGGCCCGATCGATCAACTTGTCGTCGATGTCGGTGAAGTTCTGGACGTGGCGCACCGGGATCCCGCGCCAGTCGAGATAGCGCCGAAGGACATCGAACACGATCGCGTGAAGGGCGTGGCCCACGTGCGATTCGGCGTAGGGAGTCACACCACAGACGTACATGCGCACCACGCCGTCGGCGGCGAGGGCGGGAAGGAGCTCTTGCCGGGTGTTGGTGAGAGTGTCGGTCAGTTGCATGGTTCGTCCTGTGGAGGAAGTAGAAATCCATCTTAGACGGAGGCCGGGTTTGGGCACCCGAAGCCGCTCAATCCGGGGAGCTGGGACGCGGTTTCGGGGTCGGAGTATCACGGATCGTTGGGGAGGGAACGATTGCCCTTAGCGCGCGCAATGTGCGACCCTGACGGCCACTCTTTGGCGGGGTGACTGGCTTGCTTGCCGCCGGCCAACGGCCGGTTTGCGTTCCGGCAGGTGAGCCCAAGTGCTTATGAGGAATACCTCACGCGAGGAGACACCCGCGTGACGGCTCGGCTCCTGAAGGGGCCGGTGCGCGCCACGAGCTGGCTTGCGGCCTGGGTCGATTATGGCTTTGCCATCGCCCTGGTTGCTGGCCGGCTGCTTCGCATCCCCGTGCGCGCCGCCGAGTCCGAGTTCGAGCCAACCTACCTGCGTCTCGCATCCGAAAGTTGCCAGGGGTACGCCCCCGGGCAGTTCGGGCGCCCGGGCTGGCGCGAACCGCAGGCCCCTTCGCAGCCCTGGTTCGTCCGCCCCGCGGAGATCGTCATGCTCTCGATCTCCTTCTTCCTGGCGGCCCACCTCCTCTCCGGCGGCACTGCGTCAGTGTCGGCGCCCCAGCTCAACCCGCTCTCCATGCTCTCGACCACCGCAAGCGCAGAGCAGGTTTCCACGCTGCTGGTGCCATCAACCAGGAGTGCGGCTCCGGCGCCGAGCCTGACCGTAACCGTGGGGTCCGCGGTGGAAGCCGTAACTGCAGAGGCCGCCGTGGAGCAGCCTGCCGCTGAAACCAGCGCTCCCGAGCCCGTGCCAGCGGCGGCGCCCGATTCTGGACCCGCGGCCGCGAGCGTGTCCGACGAGGTGATCCCGGCTCCAGTCGAAGCCGCCTCCGAGCCGGAGCCCGAGCCGGAGCCCGCTCCAGCCCCGGAACCCGCCCCGGCCCCGGCCCCGGCCGCCGTTGCCGCGCCGCCGCCGGTCGTTGCCACCGGCGTGCTGTCCTTTAGCGAAATCATGGCCGTCGCCGCTGCCGCCGGTTGGCCCGCGGACCGCCTCGACGAGGTTTCCCGCGTTGCCTGGTGTGAAAGCCGCCTCCGTCCCGACGCCGTGGGCTATGGCACGTACGGTCTCATGCAACTTATCCCCTACTGGTTCGAAGCCACTGGCACCGACTTTGCCCTCTGGTCCGACCCGGTGACGAACCTGCGCGTCGCCCTCTTCGCGTTTTCCGCAGACATCGAGTACGGGAAGCCGGCGTGGGGTCCCTGGTCCTGCAAGCCCGAGCAAATCACCCTCCCGTAAACGCGGCGCCGCCTACGGGACCGGCACATCCGGGAACAGCGCCATGAAGACCGCCCGCGCTAACCGCTCGCCCGCCGCGGGTGTCAGGTGCACACCGTCATCCGCCCGCATCAGCTGGGGTTCGCCATCCGGCCCCGGCAGATGCGTGGCATAGCTGCCCGACGCGTCCGTGGTCAGCCCGTAGGCGTCCACGTAGGTCACCCACGGCCGGATCGCTGCCTCTTCCTCAAAGATCCGGTTCACCACCGGTACCGAAACCGCGAGGTCGTCGCGGCCCATGATCGGTTGTCCCACCCAGGCGACTCTCCGGCCCGGGGTGTTCAGTTGATCCATCACCGCGCCAACCCTCGCGCGGTAGGCCTCCGGATTGGCGGCCGCCCCGTTCGCGTCGTTCGCCCCCAGCATGAACACCACCACCTCCGGGTTGTGGAGCGCCATCTCCGATACCAAATTGGCCGGCCAGTCGTGCAGGTTCGGGTTCAGTAGCCCGGAGGAGACCACGTACGACGGCGCGATCGCTGCCGTCCCTCCGGCTCGCTCCACCATCGCGAGGAATGCGGCCGACATGTAGTACGAGGTCGAATCCCCGTTCGACCAGGCGGTGATGCCCGCGAGCGCGCCGGGCACAGCCGGTGCGGGGTCTTCCAATGGCTGAGGCGTTGGCGCGACTGGTGCCTCCGCAGCCCCCGGGGCTTCCCCGGGAGGCGCCGCCGCCTCGGGTTCACGCTCGCTCGTCGGCGTGGGGCCCAGCGGCCCGGGTGCCGGCGAGGCCGGGAGCGCAACCAGTAGCACCTCGGGCGTCCGCGCGGGTACGAACTCCACCCGCGCGAGCGCTTCGCCTGTTTGACCATCCTGCGTCCAGAGGGCAAGCGCGCTGCCTGCAACCACTGCGGCCACGGCCAGCATCGCCGGCAACGCGAGGCGAGACAGTGCCGGTTCTCGACCCGGCTCTGGTTCCGCCGCCCGCGTGAAGTCGATCTCGTCCACGGCATCTCAATGGTAGGACAAACATGACCGCGAATTGTGAAGTTCCCGCTCCGCCTTTACGGTCCGGCTGCGTCGTCCGGCGCGCCGGTATCCGGGGCCACGCCCTGCCGCCGCGCATTCCGGAGCGGGAGCACAATCAGCAGCAATCCTGCCGTGAGCAGCACAACCCCGGAGGCCATCAGCGCCACTCCAAAACCGCGGACGTAAGGCAGCTTCACCGCCAGGTCCGCCTCCACGGTGACCCCCGCCGAGCCGCCTGCGTTCATGATGACGAAGGCGTGTGAGCCCGACCGTACCCGCCAGTCCAGCTCTTGCTCGCCCCGTCCCGATGCGCTCGCTACCCAGTCCGCCGATTCCGCGGGGCGCCCGGGGACGCCTCCCCCCGGGACGATGTCGCCCTCGTACGCCAGCGGGTCAAATTCGATCTCGCGAACCACCTCGTACGGGCTGCCGCGCAGGTACGCTTCGACTGCCTCGGCACTGGCAATGCCGATGAATACCTCGCCCCCGTCGGACCGGGCCGCCCGGATGCGCACGCGGACCTTGCCCTCGCGGAAGCCGGGGTCCCCGCTCCGGTCTTCGATTTCGCTCGTCTGCGCCACGATGGCCGACGTCGTCGTCGTCAGTTCGCCAGGCCCGCTGCTGATGTAGCCGTCGGAATCGACCACCCGGAAAGTGCCGAAGCCGCTGACCGCGCAGCCGAAGCCCAGCAGCATCGAAAGCGCACCGAGGATGATCAGAAATACCCGCACGCCACCATACTGGCGCTAGATCGCCCACCGCGCACCTGGTCACATGCCGGGATTCTCCGAAGGACATCGCCCGCCTCAGCCTGTCACACTGGTGGTGACCGGCGCGGCGCGATGCCGGATCCAGCCAGGGAGGCGGGCGTGAACAAGCGCGGCAACGTGAAGCCCCAGCGCGAGGAGCGCGCCCCCGAACCTGTGATGTCGCGGAAGGAGTTCGATGCGCTCGTCCCGCAGTTGCGCATCGACTTGCTCGATCTGCAACGGGTGCTCCGCGAGGCCGGGAAGCCCGTGGTGGTGGTCATCGGCGGAGCGGATGCCGTGAAGTCCGACACCGTGAACGCCCTCAATGGCTGGCTCGATCCCCGTGGTACCGATGTCAATGCCTTCGGAGGCAGTTTCCGGGCCGACCCGGCCCGCCCGCGGTTCGCGCCCTACTGGGATGCGCTTCCCCGCCAGGGGCGCATCGGGCTCTTTTGCGGCTCGTGGTACACGCCGCTCGTCCAGCATCGCCTCGAACGCCAGATCTCCCGCAAGGGATTCCTGGTCGCGCTCGAACGGATCGCTTTCTTCGAACGGATGCTCGCCGAATCGGGTGTGCTCATCTTCAAGTTCTGGATGGGCCTCGACCGGCGGGCGCAGAAAGCCCGTCTCAAGGCACTCTCCCGCGACCGCCAGCGCAGCTGGAAGGTGAACGACGATGACTGGAAGCGCCTCGACCTCTACGACCGCTACCCCCGAATCATCAGGGACATCATGGTGCACACCGATTCTCCGGTGGCCCCGTGGACGATCGTCGATGGCCGCGATGACCGCTATCGCCACTACACCACCGGCAGGCTCCTGGCCGACATGGTCAGCACCCGGTTCAATGGCACTGCGCAGCATTCGCCGCCAGACCCTGTCGAGCTTCCCCAGGCTGACGACCACCTGGGTGCGGTCGACCTCACCCGGAAGCTGGAAGGCCCGGAATACGTGCAACGGCTTACCCTCGGACAGGCGCGGCTGCGGGAGCTATCGACCGCCGCGTTCCTGCGCGGCATCCCCACAGTGGTCGCGTTCGAAGGATGGGACGCTGCCGGCAAGGGGAGCACCATCCGGCGGATTGTCGAGGCGATGGATGCCCGCTCCGTCCGCGTCATCCCGGTAGGTGCGCCATCGGAGGATGAACTGCAGTACCACTACCTCTGGCGCTTCTGGCGCCACGTCCCCCGGGCGGGCCACACCACCATCTTCGACCGGTCGTGGTACGGCCGCGTGCTCGTCGAACGGGTCGAGGGCTTCGCCACCGACCGGGAGTGGCGGCGTGCCTACCAGGAGATCAATGACTTCGAGTTGAACCTTGCCTCGGATGGCGTAGTCATCTCCAAGTTCTGGCTGCACCTGAGCCCCGAAGAACAGCTGCGGCGCTTCGAAGACCGCCAGAACACCAGCTACAAAGCGCACAAGATCACCGAAGAGGACTGGCGAAACCGCGCCCAGTGGGACGCCTACTACGCCGCCGTCAATGACATGCTCGCCCACACCGACCGCGCGCCCGCGGCCCCATGGTTCATCATCCCCTCGGAAGACAAGCACTACGCCCGCGTGAAAGCGATCGAGACCATCTGCGACCAGCTCGAGCGGGCTCTCGGTAAGGGCCAGGACGCCGGCATCGTTCCGCCCGTTCAGCTCCCCCAGGCACGGTAGCGCAGGAGCACGCCTACCCCACCGAGCGACTCCAGCCCCTCGTGGCCCGGAACGACCTCCACCTGCGCTCCGGTCTGGACGGCCAGCCGGGTCAGCTCGTTCCGCACCTCCGCCGGCTCGAAACCGTCCGCGATCACCAGCACGTCCCCCGCGCCTGCCGTCAGCGCCTGCCGGCTATCAGCGATCCCGGCCACACCCAGGTCATCCGAGAGCACTTCGCCCACCAGGGCGTCGGCGACTGCCAGCGAATCGCGCTCTTCCGCGGCGGCCAGGACCTCTGCGACTTCCGCGGCCACTTCCGTCTTGCTCGCGCGGATGTGGATGCGGAGCGCATCACCCGCCAGCCGGTCCAGCAGGTCGCGCGGCAGGGCTGCCTGCAACAGTGGGATAACCACTTCGTCTCCCGCGAGCACCAGGCGCGTGGCGCCCTCCTGGTTCATCAGATCGCGGATGACCTCCGCCGCCTCGCGTGCGAAGTCCTCGCGGTGCTTCTCGATGTGCCGCTGGTAGCGCGCCTGGCTCCAGCCGCCGGTCGAGCGCTTCTGGAAGTGAATGCTGTCTTCGTCCCGGCCGCCGGCTTCCTCGATCCCTCCGAACTGGACGGCGAATAGCCGAAGCGTATTCGTGTCGGCCACCGCCACCACGGCCGGTTCGAACTCATCGACCAGCCGCGCAAGCTGGAACAGCGCCGGCCGCCGCCCGTAGATCACCCGGTTCTTGAACGGGGTCCCGGAGCGCACGACCTCGAACAGGTTGCCCGCCGAACAGGCGAAGATCGCCAGCCCGGCAACGCCCGAAACGTCACCGGCCAGTTCGGATTCGATCCGCGGCCTGTCGATGCGAAACGAGTCGAGCCCTGGGCCGCGCGGCAGCAGGGACTTTTCGATCTGGTGCAGGCGGTCCTTCAACACTACGTCCCCCGTGCGCATCTCGGGGCGGTCGCCACTGCCGGGTGCCGCCGGGCGCATCTCCAGGTACACGCTCAGCACACCCGTACCTTCGGGAGCTTCCCAGTTCGCCAGTCGGCGCATCAATTCACGCGGTTCAGTCGTCATTCCAACCTCCGGACTTTCCACTCTACCCGCGCTGGCAGCCGCTGTGAGCGATCTGATAGGCCACTGCAAGGCGGCCGAACGGCGAAAGCTTCAGCGCGTGCGCCACCGGTACAGCAACCACGTCAGTGGAAACCACTCCCCGAGCCGGTGCGCCGAGATCTGCCCGTGGAATGGAAAATCTTCCGGCCCCACCTCCAGCCGCCCCAGCGGCGTGACCGCGGCGTCGCTCACCCACTCCGGGAAGCGCACTGCCCCCGAACTCGCCGGCCGGAACGGCTCCCGCGGGAGGACCAGCACTTCGCCGGGGCAGCGTACGTCCGCGTTGCGGAGTTCGCGGTTCATCGAGAACAGGTAGTACCGGCGTTCCCTCGCCGCCCGCCCAACCACCATCGCGGCGTTCCGGAGCGAGTACGGCCCCGCATAGCGCGCCCGGTCGATGGTCGCGAAGAAGATCGGCCAGATGCCGTCGTCCGTGGCGAACACGGCGGTGGCGCGCGATCCGTCGAAGAGCGTCTGGTCGGCGGGCTCGAGCCGCGCCACGTCTGCCCTCGGCGTCCCATGCAGGAGCACCGGGTGATGCGCCACCAGGTAACGAGTGAACTCGTGCTTGGGGTACGGAAGGTCCCGCGCAAGGGTCCCGCCGTCCCCCGCGAATACTGCCGCAGCAGCCGACTCGAAGGCTGCCCGCTTTGCCGCATCCAGTGCGAACGGTGGCTCGCGGCGGAGCAGGAGACCAAGGAACAGCCGGGCCGCAACCGCCCTCAGTGCCTCACGCATCGTGGCCGCGACTATACGGGCAGGCTCGCGGAGGGGACACACGCCTGCGCGCCCATGCCCTACACTCCCCGCACCACCAACCCGGAGCGCGCCGCATGTCGAACCAGGACGTCCCTGCCCACGCCGAAATACCCCCGCCACGCGTCGAGGAAGTCTCCCCCGGCATTTTCGCTTACATCCAGATGGACGGCAGCTGGTTCCTCAACAACGCCGGCGCCATCGTTGGCAGCCGCTCGGCCACCGTCATCGATACTCCCGGTACCGAAAAGCGCGCCCGCGCCTTCCATGCCGCTGTCCGCCAGGTCACCCAGCACCCGATCAGCGCCCTCATCAACACCCACAGCCACGGCGACCATACCCACGGCAACTTCATGTTCGCGCCCGCCAGCGCCATCATCGCCAGCGAACGCTGCCGCCGCGAGATCATCGCCGGTGGCCACGCCTCCTACGCGCTCTTCCCCATGGTCGACTTTGGCGACTGCCCCATCACCCCACCGACCGTCACCTTCGACGACCGCCTCTCGGTCTACGTGGACGACCTGAAGGTGGAGCTCATCTTCGTCGGGCCCGCGCACACCACGAACGACATCGTCGCCTGGATCCCCGAACGCAAGCTCCTCTTTTCCGGCGACGTCATCTTCAACGGCGGCACCCCCTTCGCGCTGGGAGGCTCGGTCGCCGGCTGGCTGACCGCGCTCGACCGCATCGAAGCGCTCGGCGCCGAGACGATCGTCCCCGGCCACGGCGAGATCTGCGGGCCCGAGGTCATCGCCGAAGTGCGCAGCTACCTGCTCTGGGTGCAGCAGTCCGCCCGCTCCGGCTTCAAAAAGGGCACGCCCCCGCTTGATCTGGCCGGAGCGCTCGACCTCGGGAAGTACGCCGGTTGGCACGACAAAGAACGCCTGGTCCCGAACCTCCATCGTGTCTACTCCGAACTGCGCGGCGAACCGCTCGGCGTCCCGCTCGACTACCGCCAGCTCTTCGCCGAGATGCTCATCTACAACGGCAACCAGCCGCTCCGCTGCCTGGCGTAGAAGCCCCCTACACCCCCAGCTTCTGCCCCGCCTGCCAGCTCTCGTGCGCGCGGTCGATCACCCGCATGTAGCGCATCCCGTCTTCGAAGCTCGTCAGCCG
>CAUJEQ010000103.1 GCA_963169135.1 Chloroflexota bacterium | reverse complement strand
CGGCGGGCGACGGCTTCGCCGATTTCGCCGAGACCGACGATACCGAGGGTGGCGCCGAAGACGTCGACGCCGAGGAAGCCGGTTGGCGACCAGGTCTGCCAGCCGCCGGCGCGGGTATCGCGGTCGCTGGCGACAACGTTGCGCGCGGCCGCCATGAGCAGGGCCCAGGCCATGTCGGCGGTGGTCTCGGCAAGCACGCCGGGGGTGTTGGTGACCCAGATGCCCATCCCGGCCGCCGCTACGGGATCGACGTTGTCGTAGCCGACCGCCATGTTGGCGACGATCTTGAGGCGTGGGGCCGCGGCGAGCATGCCGGTGGAGACGAAGTCGACGACGGTGGTGAAGGCGGCATGGGCGGCGGCGAGCTTGGCGCCGAGAGTCTCGGGTGGGGGCGGCAGATCGCCGGACCAGGTCTCGACGGAATGGCCGGCGGCGGTGAGTAGATCGAGGGCTCGCCCGGGAACGGCGCGCGAGATGAAAACGTGTCCCATGGGGAAATTCTGGGGTTCCCTACTCGCAGGTTCCAGCGGCCGTTGTAAGGTGTCGGGTAGATACCACGCGGGAGAGCAGGACGCATGACGACCGAGGCACCAGCGCCACACGCCCACCTTTCGCCGAGCGAGTCCGTTCTCAATTCGGTGTACCAATCGGCCGAGCGGCTGCAGCTGAGCCCAGAAGTAGTGGACCTGCTGCGGACATCGTGGCGGGAAGTGCAGGCACAGCTGCCGGTACGGATGGATGACCGGAAGTTGCGGATTTTTGAGGGGTACCGCGTGCAGCACAACGGTGCTCGCGGGCCGTACAAAGGTGGCGTGCGCTTTCATCCCCAGGCAGACCTGGACGAAGTGCGGGCACTGGCGATGCTGATGACCTACAAGTGCGCACTGATGGAGCTGCCGTTCGGCGGAGCGAAGGGCGGCGTGATGTGCGACCCCACGCGGATGAGCGACACCGAGCTCAACCGGCTGACGCGGACGTACACGCAGCACATCGGGATGGTGCTTGGGGTCAGCCGGGATATCCCGGCCCCGGACATGGGCACGAACGCACAAACGATGGCCTGGATGATGGATGCCTACGGACAGAAGTACGGGCACACGCCGGGGATCGTGACAGGCAAGCCGGTGGAGCTTGGGGGCAGCTACGGGCGCGACCAGGCGACCGGCCGGGGCGTGGCGGTGTGCATGCGCCAGTACGCCATTATGGAGCGGGCGGACCCCCGGGACCTCAAGGTAGTCATCCAGGGATACGGCAATGTGGGGTCGTGGACGGCGCGGATCGCCAGCGAGATGGGGTTCCGGATCGTCGGCGTGAGCGACGTTAAGGGTGGCATCGCCAACCCGGATGGGCTCGACATCGCGTCACTCGACGCCTGGTTCGCGGTCGCCGGCAGCGTGGCCGGATTCGAGGGGGGGGAGCCGGTGACGAACGAGCACCTCCTGGAGCTCGAGTGCGACTACCTTGTGCCGGCGGCGCTGGGCGAGGTCATCACGGAGGAGAATGCGCCGCGGGTCCGGGCGCGGGCGGTGATTGAGGCGGCGAACCACCCGGTGACGCCCCCGGGTGACGAGGTCCTCGCCGCACGGAATATCCCGGTGCTACCGGACATCCTGGTGAACGCCGGGGGTGTTACGGTGTCGTACTTCGAATGGACGCAGAACATCCAGCAGTTCCGCTGGTCGCTGGAGATGGTGAACTCGGAACTGGAGAAACGCATGGTGGCGGCGTTCCACGAGTTGATGGCGCGGGCCGCCCAGGATGGCACACTGCCGCGGCAGGCAGCGTTCGACATCGGCGTGGAGAGGGTCGGCCGGGCGATTTTGTTGCGCGGCTTCGTTTAGGCCGGACACACGGGATAGCGGCACGTCCAATGGCCCAGTTAGGATGGGATGAATGATCTCTGCCTGGGCCCACAACACGTTTAAATCGCTGAAATACCGGGAGTACCGCGTCCTCTGGATTGGTACGTGCTTCTCGTTCCTGGCGTTCATGATGTCGTCGGTGGTCCAGGCGGTGGTGGCCTTCGACCTGACGGGGAAGAACGGTGCGGTGGGATTCGTCTCGCTGGGGATGGGGATCGCGACGATCCTGGTATCGCCCTTCGGAGGGGTGGTTGCAGACCGGTTCTCGAAGCGGCGGATGTTGTTCTTCGGCCAGACGATCATCGGGTTGAACTTCGCGCTCGTGGGCCTGCTCATCCTGTCCGACCGGATCACGATCCTGGCGCTCGCGGGCTCGACCCTGGTGCTGGGCACGGTGTTCTCATTCATCGGGCCGGCGAGGCAAGCGTGGGTGGGCGAACTGGTACCGCGACACGACCTGCCGAACGGGATCGCGCTGCAACAGGTCGGGATGACGGCGACCCGGATCTTCGGGCCGTTCATCGCGGGCGGGCTGATCGCGCTGGGCTTTGTGGGGACGGGCGGGACGTACCTGTTCATGGGCGGGCTGTTCGCGATCGTCGTGTTCACGCTCACGTTGCTGCCGTCGTCCAAGCCCGTGGCGCGAGAGAACCGCTCGTTCTTCGCGGATATGGGGCTGGGCGTGACGCACATGCGCGAACGGCCGCGGCTGATGCTGCTGGCGCTGTCGTTCATCGGGGTGATCATGGCGGGGTTTTCGTACTTTGTGATCCTGCCGGGATTCCTTGAGAACCAGCTCGGACGGAAGACGGAGGACATGGCCTTCCTCCTGGGGATCAGCGCCATTTCGGGGTTTGCGGTGACGATTTTCCTCGCGGGGTTCGCGGGCTCGAAGCATGCGTGGACGCTGATGATGACCGGCGGGGTTGTCCTCGGGGCATCCATCTGGCTGCTGGCGATTGCGCCGACGTTCACGGCGGCCCTCGGGGCGATGTTCCTGGTGGGTGCGGGATCGAGCGCCTTCCAGCTGATCAACAACGCACTGGTGATGAAAGAGGCCGACCCGGCGTATCACGGCCGGGTGATGTCGGTGACGATGCTGGCGTGGGGAGCGAACAGCCTGGTGGCCTATCCGTTCGGGACGCTGGCAGACCGCATCGGTGAGCGCGAAACGCTGCTGGTGATGGGCTCGGGCGTGGTCCTGGTGACACTGACGACGTGGGTGTTTGCGCTGGCATTGGGTCGGCGCGAGGCGAGCGAGCCGGTACAGGTCGCCACGGTGGCCGGGGCCGAATAAGCTCTAGGTACCATCCAATCCGGGGAGTTCCCATTGGGACGAGAAGAGATCGCCGCGCTCATTGCCATCCTGACCGCCGAGAAGGAGAAAGGGCCCTCAAGCCCGGCCGTCGGGACGTGGAAGATCCAGTTCGACAAGAAACGCGGGGCGTTCGTATTCGACAAGTGCGAGAACGAGGGGTACTGCGAAGAGCGGCCGGCAGTCATCGCACTCGACGGCACGGTTCTTGACCCCGGCGGACCGCTTTTCGACTAAACGTCACCCACGATCCACGGAATATTTCCACAAATTGCTCCCTTGCCCTCCTCCTGCGCCTGGCGCTTGCCGATAGTGACAGTGGGAGAAGAGCATCGCCGTGATCGCCCGCAGCGCACCGCCAACCGAAAAACCGCGCGTCTTACGCGTGCTGATCGTCGATGCCTGCATCGAGGATGTCCGGCGGGTGCGCGAGTTGCTGCATCGCAGCGGCGACTTCGTGACGCACGCTGCGCGGACGATCGAGGAAGCGCTGGCACTGCTGCGTGACGGGTCATTCGATGTCGCGCTGATCGATTCAGCGCTCTGGAGCGACCCCTCGGCAGTACTGGTCCAGTACCTGCGAGAGCACCGGAACGACGTGGCCGTTGTGCTACTGACAAGCGGAGAGAACGAGCGCGAAGCGCTGCCGGCGATCAAGCTCGGCGCACACGACTTCTTCAATAAGGCCCACCTGGAAGATGGGCAGCAATTGGTGCTGCGGATCGTAGGCGCGTTCGAGGAGAACCGAAACCTGCGGCGGCGAGACACTATGGTCCGGTGGCTCGAGCGGGAAGCCCGGACCGATCACCTCACCGGGCTGCACAACCGGCACGCCTTCGATGAGCGGCTGCAGGAGGTCTGCGAGAAGGCTAGGGCCGACCGGCGGCCGGTGACGCTCGTCCTCGTGGACATCGCGGGCACGCGGACCGTAAACGAGGTGCATGGCCACGACGTGGGCGATGACATGATCCGGCGGACGGCGGCGGGTATCTCCCGCTGTATCCGCGGATCCGACTTCGCGGCCCGCATCGGCGGCGATGACTTCGGCGTGATCCTTTCGGACGGGGACCTGGCGCTGGGGCGGCTGATTGCCCGACGGATTGCGCACGAACTCGAGCGGCTCAACGGCGACGAATGGGCGGACCAGGTGCCCGTGACGGTGACGTTCGGGATGGCGACCGGTGTGAGCTGCGACCCGGGCGAACTTTTCGCAGCTGCGGACCAGCAACTTGCGGACCACAAGTCGGTCAGGCCGGTACTCAGCCTCTTTCGGGGCCGCGAGGAGCCGAACGGCCCTTCGGTGGCCTGACGCCGCGCGTCAGCGCTGGTCGCTCGCGGCGAGGCGCGCGACGGCGTCGACGATGGATTGCGTGCCATCGGATCCACGGCCCTGGGCCTGGATGACCTGGAAGAGCTGGGAGACAAGCGCGGTACCCGGGAGGGGCGTGTGCCCGCGGGCAGCCTCGTCGAGCACGAGGTGCAAGTCCTTTTGCATGAGGTCGACCATGAATCCGGGGGCGTAGTCGCCGCGGATGGCACGCGGCGCGAGGTTGGCGAGCATCCACGACCCGGCGGCGCCAGCGCTGACCACTTCGAGCATCCTCGCGGGATCCACGCCGGCCCCCCGCGCGAGCGAGATGGCTTCCGCCATCGCGAGGAGGTTCAGGCCTCCGGCCACCTGGTTGCAGAGTTTCACAACCTGGCCTGAACCAGCAGGGCCGACATGGACGATGGTCTTACCGATTGCTTCGAGGACGGGGAGACAACGCGCGAAAACCTCAGCCTCGCCGCCGGCCATGATCGCCAGGGTGCCGGCCTTCGCGCCGACATCGCCACCGCTCACCGGAGCGTCGAGCATGGCGATGCCGCGTAGGGAGAGCTCGGCGGCGACGCGGCGGGCGGTCTCGGGGGCGATGGTGGAACAATCGATGTAGACGGAGCCGGGCATCGCTCCCTCGGCGATGCCATGGGGCCCAAGCGCGACCGCCTCGACATCGGGCGAGTTGGTCACGCAGGAAATGGTCACCTCACTCGCAGCAGCGACCGCGGCGGGGGAATCCGCGGGGGACGCACCAAGTGCCAGCAGAGGCTCCATCCGGGATGGCGTTCGATTCCAGACGGTGAGAGAGAAGCCCGCATTCAAGAGGTTGACTGCCATGGGGGCGCCCATGATGCCGAGCCCAATGAATCCGACGCGTTCGATAGCCATGGTTGTTGCCTCCGGT
Source organism: Chloroflexota bacterium (assembly GCA_963169135.1). GTDB lineage: Bacteria > Chloroflexota > Dehalococcoidia > Tepidiformales > Tepidiformaceae > Amarobacter. The sequence goes on along the minus strand of CAUJEQ010000103.1, from coordinate 5,719 downwards.
GGTCAGCCGAGCGGCGCGTCCCATGGGAGGGTCTGGCGGTGCGGCTGGAGAATGGGCTTGACCAGCCCGTCGGCGATCACGGCAAGGATGTCATATCCGGCGTAGAGCGTGGGATCCATGCCGCGCAATGCCCAGGAAAGCTTCTCTTCGTCGGCGTAGGTTGCAGCGCCGAGCACAATGAGAGCCCGCGCATCTGCAGGGCGGGAAAGGCTTGTGGCGGCTTCCTTGAGGAGCCGGCGGAGGTTGCGGCGCAGGGAGGAACTCCACTCGTCGTTTTCGGGCGCCGGGGTGCCAAGGACGCATGCCTGCCCGGAGCCGAGCTCGTTGGCTGTCCAGACGTCCTCCGCGGGAATAACGTGGGTTTCATCGATGTCGGGCTGCTGCGCGGCGAGGACGATACGCTCGGCGAGTTCATCGCGTTCCTCTTTCGAGGCGGGCAGGCGGAGGAGTTCCGCCGAGTTCAGCTGGAAGCTGCCCGGCACGCGGTTGGTGAACTGCGCCCAGTGAGCGGCAAGGCCACCGACGGCAGTGACGACAGAGCCAGTCGTATCCGAGCGGCGGAAGTACAGCTTCACGGGACGGCGGACTTCGAGACGTCCATCGTCGATGGTCTTCGCGTCTGAAACAGAGAGGACCAGCTCGCTCAGTCCGGGTTCGCTCACGGGGAGCCGGGCGCCGCGTGGGGCCCAGACGGCGACCGGGCGACCCTCGGTGTCAAGGCGCTGTTCGACGGCGGCCCGCGCCGCCTCCCACTCGAGGTTGGCATCGGCAGCGAGGGTGTTGAGGACGGTGACGGCGAGAGACCACTTGCGCCCGACTGAGACATCGGCGTTCAGGGTGGATCCATCGGAGCTTGCGGAGCTGACGGCCACCGAACGGGCATAGTGCGGGCCGAACCAACCGAGGAACAGGCGCAGGGCAGCCTCGGCGGGGTCGGCCGGGTAGCTGTATTCGGTCACGAGGCTGACTGGCAGGTCACTCGGTCTCGACGACGGCACGGATGCGGGGTGGGTTGACCGTCGCGATCACGATGGCGGGGTCGGTGAGGACTTCGACGCCGTCAACCGGAACGACATCGGCCACCGTCAGGGTCTGGTCGAAGCCGGTCAGGCCCGAGAGATCCACGGGCATGGAGTCGGGGATGGCCAGTGGGAGGCAGCGGACGGCGACGACATCGAGGCCGGGAAGGAGCGTGCCCGCGAGGTCCCGGACAGCCGGAGCTTCGCCGACGAGCCGGATTGGCACGTTCGCCTGGATAGGGACGCTGGGGTCGACCTGGAAGAAGTCAATGTGGATGGGTTCGCCGGTGCCACCGGAGCGGGACATGCCGCGCAGGATGACGTAGCGGGGGTCCTTTTCGCCGTCGATGGTGAGCTCGATCATGGCACGAAGGCCAGCGGACTTGATGGTCCGGGCGAATTCGCGGGCATCGATGTCAATCGCGCGAGACTGAATGCCGCGGCCGTAGACGTTGCCGGGCAGTCTGCCCTGGCGCCGCAACTGCTGGACCTTCTTGCCGAGGACGGCGCGTGGCGCTGCCTTGATGGTTACACGTTCAGCCATTGGGAAAGTTCCTCCGCGCCACGCTCAATACGTAGCGCAACATTTCCAATCTAGCGGGAAGGCCGCCACGGTCAAGCTCGGACGCTCGCCGGGCCAACCGAAAGCCGCCCTTTTGGAGCGGCTCCGGCAATGAGCGAGGACAGGCCGTCGAGAGACGGATCAGCCCTTGAGTGCGGCGACCTTGGCGCGGGCGGCAGCCTTGTCGCTGTACCAGAGGACGTTGATTTCCTTGAAAGCGGCCTGGTCGCCGGGGACATCGTCCTCGGCGAAGATGGCAGTCACCGGGCAGGCGGGTTCGCAAGCGCCGCAGTCAATGCATTCATCAGGGTTGATGTACAGCATGACGTCGTCGCCTTCGTCGAAATGGATGCAGTCAACAGGGCAGACCTCGACACAGGCCTGATCCTGGACATCGATGCAAGGGGTGGTGATGACGTAGGTCATGAAGGTATGGCTCCTCTCCCGCCGGGTGCTGCGTTCAAGCCACGCGGGCTTCCGCATACTACTATCGGCGCGAGTGTGTGTGAAGGGAAGCGAGAGCCGGGGATGGGGCGGATGACAGCTAGGCTTCGCTGGGAAGAGCGCGAGCCGGCACAGGTTTGCCCGAGCGCATGTCGACGGCATAGAAGCGGCCGGAATTGATCGCGTCAATGAGCTCGCGTTCGTCCCGGATCTCGGCTTCGAAGTAAGTGGCGCACTTGCCCACATCACTGATGGCGTGGGAGTCGGTGCCGCCCGTGCCGGGGAGCTTCATCATGTCGGCGAGGCGGCGGGAGAACTCGTTTTCCTTGTCGCTGCCGCGGCCATTCAGTTCTTCGAGGCCCTGCACGTACTGGTAGGCGGGGTTGCGGGAAGCCTTTTCCAGCGCGGCCTTGTACTCGTCGTCGTTGCGGCTGAACCAGGGCATCTGGCGGCGGTAGGGGTGGGCCGCGACCATGGCGCCATCGGCCTTTTCGACGTAGCTGGCGAGTTCCTTCGAGCGGTGCATGCCGAAGACGTACTTGTCGATACCGAAGACGAGGATATGGCCGTCATCGGTGCTGATCTCGACGCCGGCGAGGACGAGGAAGTTGTGCTTGGCGCGAAGTTCTTCAACCGACTTGTAGTCCCAGACGGTGTCGTGTTCGGTAAAGACGATCGCATCGAGGCCGGCAGCCTTGGCGCGCACGATGAGGTCGTCCGGGTTCAGGACGCTGTCGTGGGAGCGGGGCCAGGTGTGGCTGTGGAGGTCGATGAGCATGACGGGCTGCGGGCTACTATAGCCACCCCTTCCGTACGGGGGCAACGCGAGACGCGGGGACAGGGATGCGGGGCGACCGAGGTGTTCGCGTGGCAGGAAACATCACGTTAATTTCCCAGCGCGATACTCAAGACATGGAACAACACCCTGGAACCTGTGAACATCGCTGGCGGTACTTCGTGAACGTGCAGGCACGGGCGATCCGCGTGCGGGAGTGCGAGCACTGCGGCAAGCGCACGGTGGTGCCGACGAAGCTCGAACCGCTCCCACGCAGGCAACCGGAGCGACTGACCGCCTAGGGATGCCCGGACTCGCGGCGGGCAACAAGGTCCAGCCGCGCCTTGCGCTGGTTGGGCTCTTTGCCGAGGAAGTTGGGGCGGTAGTCGCTCTGGCGGCCGAGGACCTGGGCCGCATGCTGGCGGTCGTGGCGGTAGAAGGACCGAAGCCACTGGAGCACCGTGAGCGTGCCAAAAACGGGGCTCGTCGCTGTGCGATCGAAGCCATCCAATGGGATGCCATCGATGAGACCGAGCGTGTAGGCGCGCTCGAGTTCGAGCGAGCGGAGGAGTTCGGCGACGGTGTGCGCGTTGGCGCGTTCGATGGGGATGGAGACGGGTTCGGACCGGACGGTGGAGATGTCGGGGTTATCTTCGCGGAGGGCGGCGCGGACCCAGGAGTCGTAGGCGCGCTCCATTTCGAGCAGGTGGGCCAATTGTTCGAGGGCGGTCCACTGCTCCTCTCCCTCGGCATCGACGGGCACATGGAGGGAGTCTTCGGGCGAGAGTCCAGCCGCGGCGGCGATGAGGGCGGCGCGTTCCTCTGCCATCTTCTGCTTGAGTTCGGCGACCTGTTCAGCTGTTGCCATCGCGGTTGTCTCCTTTGACCCATGCTCCGAGGCGCTTGAGGCCTTGCCAGATGCCGTAGGGGATGGCAGCGAGGAGCGCGGCGAGCATGATGACTCCGCCATAGAGCGTCCCGAAGAGCCATTCGAAGGCGAAGTCGAGCATGGGGATTCATGGTACCGGAAGCGGCGGCACCCGGTGGCGACTGCAAGTGCGCGTTTGGGCACACTCTACGTATGGCGTTTCGAAAGCTCCTGGGTGGCGGCGGCCCGCGGTTTGCCGCGGACTGGCTGATCGTCGGGTTAGGGAACCCGGGCGAGCAGTACGCCCGCACGCGCCACAACGTTGGCTTCTGGGTGGTGAACACGCTGGCGAAGCGCGCCCACACCCAGCCGAAGGCGGCCGGCAGCATGATGCACATCGGCGTGGGCGAGCTGGCCGGCCACAAGGTCGCGCTGGTGAAACCGAAGACCTTCATGAACCTGAGCGGGAGGGCGGTGGCCCAGGCGCTGCAATGGACCGGCTGCGACATCCAGCACACGATCGTGCTTTATGACGAGCTGGACCTGAACGTAGGAGCGCTGCGCGTGCGTGCTGGCGGCGGCCACGGGGGGCACAACGGTCTGAAGAGCATCGGGCAGGCTGCCGGCCCCGAGTTCGTGCGCGTGCGCGTCGGGATCGGGCGGCCGACGGTGAATGGCGAGCCCACGTGGGACCCCGAGGTGGTCTCGGACTGGGTCCTGGGCGTGCCGCACGGCGAGGACAAGCGGGCGCTCGATGCGGCGGTGGAATACGCGGCGGACGCGGTGGAGGCGATCCTGGCGGAGGGGCCGGAGGCGGCGGGCAACCGTTTCAACCGGAAGTGACCCGGGTGGCTCCATGCTGGCGACCGAACACCCGCGCTGACTCCCGCTGTCCCCGGGACTGGCACCTCATAGCCCAGCGGTGCGTGCCGTAGCGTCGGAAAAGGCCTCCCGGGGGTTCCACTGTGCGAGCGCATCTTCTTTCATTGGCTGCCGCCCTGGCGCTGGGGTCCAGCGTTCCGATCGCCATCGCTGCGACGTCATCAGGGGGCGCGGGAGCGGTTATCCACGCCTGCGCAGGGCCAGATGGGCAACTCCGGCTGGTCCCACCCGAGGAGAACTGCCGGAAGCAGGAGACGCGTCTGACCTGGAACCAGGAGGGGCCAGCCGGCCTCCCGGGTTTAGCCGGCGCCCAGGGGGAACCGGGACCGGTGGGTGAGGCCGGACCTCCGGGGCCGCAGGGTATGCGTGGGGAGCGCGGCGACCAGGGCGAACCTGGTCCGCAGGGGCCAGCCGGGACCGACGGGGCCGGACCGGCAGCGGGGCTGGAGATCGTGACGAATCTCAGCGCGCGGGATTCAAGCACGTGGCGGGTGCTCGGTGTAAATTGCCCGGCCGGGAAGGTGGCGATCTCGGGCGGTGTCAGCCTCTCGACGATGACGACTGGCTCGGTGGCACTGATGGCGTCGAGACCCTCGCTCCATCGGCAGGACGGGTTGCCGGGCGGATGGATGGGCATCGCCACGGAGCTGACGCCCTACGAAGGGATATGGGACATGGAAGTACAGGCGATCTGCGTGGACGAGCCGAAGAAGTGATCAGCGCCGATGGTCGTTGCGCGGCCCGATGAGGATGAGCACGAAACTCAGGAGCAGGAAGCCTCCGGCGAGGATGACGAAGTAGGGAACGGGCGACGCCACGGTCGCGGGCGAGCCAGCCGGGCCAACTGCCAGGCTGTTGCCGGCCGCAGGCGGACGCGGCGCGATCAAGGAAGGGAACCGCTCCGCGAACGGCCGCCCGGTGCCGTCATCGAACCGAAACGGGGCAATGACCAGTCGAAAGGTGCCGGGGGTTTCGCCCGGAACCAGCGCCATCACTGCATCGACTCCCGTCGGGTCGGATTGCAGACCGAAGCAGACTCCCGCCTCACCCGGCCAGAGCCACTCGGGGCTTACCGGAGCGCCTTCAGCGCGGATGAACCGGTCGTAGTGGTAATCGGACACGGCGATTCTGGCGTACACCTCGCCGCGATAGACGGCATCCACTTCGAC
>CAUJEQ010000102.1 GCA_963169135.1 Chloroflexota bacterium | reverse complement strand
GAAGCCGGTGTTCGCGTCGCTCTCGACGTTGCGCACCCGGCGAATCGGCCTGGGCTACCGGAGCGAGACGGGCGAGGAAGAGAACTTCGCCTGGTCGAGCCACCTGGTGGTGAAACAGCGCGAAGGCCCGCTCGCCTTCGAATCACCGAACCAGCCTGTCCCGCTATCCGAGGTCGAAGAGGCGCTCATCGCCTGGGCCTCGCTCGGGCCCAACGGCATCGTCACGGCCGATATCCCCGTGCAGGGCGACCTCTCCAGCCTTATCTCCTGGGCCGGGCGCACCGTGCCAGCTTCCAGCAACGACCAGGGCGTGGACCTGTTCATCATCAACGACCAGGGCATCCACATGTACCGGCCCGGAACCGAGCGCATGGCGCCGGTCGAGATCAACGGCCCGGAGGACTACTGGAAGATCCTCCACTGGTACCGCACGGGCCGGGTGAAGGTCTCCGACCGGCGGCCGGATGTCGCCTGGGCAACGGCGCCTCCCGGCACCCACAACGTCAATACCATGGGCGCGCTCCAGTACAACGCCAACCGCCCGGGGAGCACGTGGTTCCTCCCGGTGGGCGATGTCGGGCTGGAGTGGGTAAACCTGCTCCTTTCGTCGTACCAGTTTGGCGGCTTCTACCTGCAGGACGCCGAGACCGACAAGCCCGCCGGTTGCGACCAGTGGATCCGGCCGGGGTTCCTCGAAGTCGGCTTCCCCATCCCGATCTTTGACGAGCTCGCGCTCATGCAGCATGTGACCGAGGTCGCCTGCGTCGTCCAGAACATCCGCCTCGCCTGCGAGACGATGGGCCTCGGCGCCTGGGCGATGGGCGGCTACTCCGACGACCTCCTGCTCGGCGCCTACCCCGAGGTCGCAGCCGGTCTCGGCTTCTCGTTCCTCGAACGCGATCCTGCGCGCAATCCATCCAGGACCGCGACCTGCCAGGGACTGCCGGGCGTCCTCGACGCCTGCACGGCGCCCTCGCGCAAGTTCCCCAGCGCCGAGGCCCTGGTCCGCCACGTGGTGGACCTCCGCTACAAGCGCGGGGCGCACCTCTCACCCATTGACAACTGGGGCGAGCGCAACCAGGGGCCGTTCACCGATGAGGCCAGGGAACGCATTCTGCAGCACCCGCGCTCGCACATCCCCGACTGGGTGGTCGAGGCCGCCATCGAAACCGTCAAGTACGTCATCGATAAGTACGGCGCGGCGCCAGCCTACATCAACCCGGTGCGGGCCAAGTTCTCCTGCCAGGTACACCATGTGGACCTGGACTTCTACCGCAAGTACCACACCGGCGGCGCCGAACCTTACCTCGCAACCCCCCAGCTGCTCTCCCACTTCAGCGAGTGGCACCCGGGGATGCCCGACCTGTACCGGCGGACGGCGGCACATGCCTGACGACCCGGATATCTGGCTCCACATCATCTACGGGTTCCTCCACGATATCTCGATCGCCGTCTACCTTGGCGGTGCGGTCGCGATGGAGTTCGTCCTGGGGCCCGCCCAGGCAGCTATCCCACCGGCCCAGGCCCAGGTGATGGGCCAGAAGACCGCCGACCGCTTCCTCTGGCTCGTCTGGGGGTCGCTCTCGCTCATCCTGGTGACCGGCTTCCTCCGGCTGGAACACATGGGCATGGCCATGTGGCACTGGCCGTTCTTCCAGACCCCCGGCGGGCTCTCGGAAAGCTACGGGCGCACGCTCCTCGGGATGATCCTCCTCTGGTGCGTGCTGGCCATCAATGGGGCGCTCATCACCTGGTACTTCCGGCCACGGCTGCAGGGCAAACTCGGCACGCAGACATCGGCCGCCCACGTGACTGCAGCCCAGACAGCGAAGATGGCCGCGGCCACCTGGGTGCAGCGCCTTACCCGCATCGACCTTGTCGTTGCCGTGGTCATCGCCCTCATGGGAGCATCCCTCAAGTGGGGAGGCCTCATCTGACCGGCACACCTCGGGCGGACAAGGGAGAGCAGTCTTGGACACACTGCTTGGCTGGCTGCATGCGATGGCATGGGCGGTCTATGTCGGCGGGGCGCTGACCATGGAGTGGGTGCTGAGGTACGCGCAGAGAGAGATGCCCGGGCCCCAGGTGGGCGTCGTCTGCAAGAACGCCGGAATGCGCTACCGCTGGCTCGCACTCGCCTGCCTGGCCGTCATCGGCGTGACCGGCGCCTGGATGCTGCTCCGGCTCGACGAGGCCGGCTTGCTCGCCCGGCCCGGAGCACCCATGCTCAGCCTGTCCGACTCCTACGGGCGGACCGTCCTGCTCCTCGCAGCCACCTGGGGCCTGCTCCTCGCGACCGTGGCCTTCATGGCCTTTGTGCTTCACCCGGCCCAGCGCAAGCGGTCGAAGCCGGAAATGACCAAAGACGAGGTCGCCGCGGAGCGCCAACGCGTCGGCCGGGCCATTTCCCGAATGGATAAGGCCCTCAAGTTCGAACTGCTGCTGGCAGTGGTCAGTGTGGGCATCGGCGCCTCGCTCCACGCCGGCGGACTCATCTAGCGCGCGGGAGTACTGCTATGCCAAAGACCATCGCCATCACGCCATCCTGGTACTGGCCAACGGGAATCTCCCGCGTCGTGGGCGTCCCGCCGTACCCCGTCTACCAGCTCATCCTCCTGCGCCACGAGCGCGAGCACGGGGACGCCCCCGCACTGGTCGACAGCCAGGGCCAACTCAGCTTCCGGCAGCTGCGCGAGGAGGTGGACCGCAGGTCACAGCCGCTCGCCCTCGCAGCGGGCGAGGCCCGCCTCGCCGTCTTGCCCGGCGATCTCTCGCGCGAAAATATCCTCCAGCTGCTCGCAGGGCTGGCCGCCGGCGTCCGCATGCGCATCGCACCCGCCGGCACGGACGCCCGGGCCCTGGCCGCCCAGGTTGGCGCCCAGGTGGTGGCCGGCGACCAACCGGCCGGCAACGGCGGAGCCCCCGTGTATGCCGAAATGCTCGACCCGACGCTCCCGGCCGTCACCATCCCCGGGGCCGTGGCGCCCGTATCCCACTCCAACCGCTCCCTCCTGGCAATGGCCATCTCGATGGCTACCTTCCTCGACGCCAACCGGGGAGGCCCCTGGATGTCCACCCTCCCGCTGTCGCAGTGGGAAGGGCTGATGGGCGCACTCATCCCCCTCTACCTGGGCAAGCCCCTGGTCATCCCCAAGCCCGGGGCCGACCCGGATACCCTGCTGGCGCTGATCTCGCAGCACCAACTCGGTTATGTCGTCTCCGACCTGCCCTCCTTCGCCCACGCGTGCCGCGAGGCCAAACGCGCCGCCAAGGACGCCCGCCGCGTCTTGACCGCCGCCCTCCTCGCCGTTGACGGGCCCTTCGACGCCGACCAGCGCCGCCGCGTGAGCAAGGCCCTCGAGTCCCCCGCCCTTACCTTCTGGGGATTGCCCGAGACCGGCCCCGTGTTCGCCGCACACCAGTCCTGGTACCTCGATGAATCCGTCGGCCTCCCCATGACCAACGCCCACGTCGTCCCCTCCGACCCCCGCACCGGCCAGCCTATCCAGGCCCTCTGGGAACTCGTCGAGTTGGCCGAGGTCACCGTCTTTACCCCATCCCTCATGACCGGCTACGACGGCCACCAGGCCCCCGAACGCTTCGCCGGCCACCGCTTCCGTACCGGTATGCTCGCATCCTCCGATGCCAACGGCATGGTCTACCTCCTCGGTAACTGAACGAGTGAGGCCCGGGGGGGCCGCAGCCGCCAATGCGCCGCGGCGAAGCGCGAAGGTCGGCTCCCAGAGGGGACCCCGGCCTTCGGCCAACTGGAAGATAGGGTGCGTGTGGTCTCGGGCGCGGGCTACCCCCTGGCCCGCGGGGTCAACCTCTACCCCGAGTGCCCGGCTCCGCGCGCCCGAGTGCTACCAGGTCCGCCCCTACGACGTCGTTCAGGACGATGACGATGTCCTTCGTCCAGACAGCTGCTTTCCCCCGCCAGTCCGGCTGAACCACCACTAACCCGTCCCTCTTCAACGCCCGGCCACGCGTGGCTGGAGATCTATCTGGGCTCCTCCGAGGGTGCTGCGTTCGGGCACGCTGGACGTATCGGTACCCATCACGGCCCACTCCGTCAATGATATGGATCATACTCGCTGACTTCTATTACCCCCATAGGATGCGCCTATTCTTCCGGGTCGCTCGCCGCCGCGGATCGAGAGGCGCGATGTCCACCTACCTCCTCCAACGGTTCCTGCTCGCCGGGCTGACGCTGGTCATCGTG
>CAUJEQ010000101.1 GCA_963169135.1 Chloroflexota bacterium | reverse complement strand
CCCGAAACGGTATACTTAGCCTAGCGATTTCCCCTGCCCACCATCGCGCGGAGCCTGCCCCTTGTCCATCGAGCCAACCTCCAACGTCCGCCCCGTCCAGATCGAAAACGAGATGCGCACAAGCTACCTCGATTACGCGATGAGCGTGATCGTCTCGCGGGCGCTACCCGAGGTGCGCGACGGGTTGAAGCCGGTCCAGCGGCGCATCCTCTGGGGCATGTACGAAGGCGGCGCCCGGGCAGGGACCGCCTACCGCAAGTCGGCCGCGACGGTCGGCGATGTGATGGGCAAGTACCACCCGCACGGCGACCAGGCGGTGTACGACACGCTCGTCCGCATGGCGCAGGATTTCTCGCTGCGCTACCCGCTCGTGGACGGCCAGGGCAACTTCGGCTCGGTGGATGGCGACCCGCCGGCGGCGATGCGCTACACCGAAGCGCGGATGTCGGCCATCGCGGAGGAAATGCTGGCGGACATCGACCAGAACACGGTCGACTTCGAGCCGAACTACGATGGGCGGCACCAGCAGCCGGTCATCCTGCCATCGCGGATGCCGAACCTGCTGCTGAACGGCTCGTCGGGTATCGCGGTAGGCATGGCGACGAACATCCCGCCGCACAACCTGGGCGAGCTGGCGGACGCGGTCTCGCTGCTCATCGAGCAGCCGAACTCGACGCTCGACGACCTGCTCCAGATCGTGAAGGGACCGGACTTCCCGACGCACGGCATTGCGCTGGTGGGCAAGGACAGCGAGCAGGTGCGCCTGGCCTATGGCGAGGGCCACGGCAAGGTGACCATGCACGCGCGGACGAGCATCGAGGAATCGAGCCGGGGCCGGACGGCGATCATTGTGACCGAGCTGCCGTACCAGGTGAACAAGGCGATGCTCGTCGAGAAGATCGCCGACCTCGTCCGCGACAAGAAGATCGAAGGCATCGCCGACCTTCGCGATGAGAGCGACCGGAACGGGATGCGGATCGTGATCGAGCTGAAGAAAGAGGGCTCGGTCACGCAGATCAAGAACCTCCTGTTCAAGCACACGTCGATGCGGTCGAGCTTCTCGGTCAACATGATGGCGATCGTCGACGGGGCGCCGCGGCGGTTGGGGCTGAAGCGCGCGCTGGAACTGTTCATCGACCACCGCCGCGAGGTCATCAGGCGGCGCACGGAGTACCAGCTCGCAAAGGCGCGCGAACGCGAGCACGTGCTGAACGGCCTGCTGAAGGCAATCGAGATGCTGGACGCGGTTATCGCGACCATCCGGGCATCGGAATCGGCGAACAACGCACTTGAACTGTTACAGGGCACGGGGCTCGTCTCGGCCGAACGGCTGCCGGCAAACAGCCCGGCAGCGCTGCGGACGCTGACGCGCCAGAACCCGTTCGACTTCACGGAGATCCAGGCGCGCGCCATCCTCGATATGCAGTTGCGCCGCCTGGCGGCGCTCGAGCGGCAGGCGCTCCTGAACGAGTACGAGGAGCTGATCAAGAAGATCAACGAACTCGAGGACCTGCTGGCGAACCCGCGCAAGATCGACTTCCTGATCCGGGACGACATGGAGGAGCTGAAGAAGAAATACGGCGATGCGCGCCGCACGGAGATCGTGGAGGCCGACCCGGAGGACTTCCGTGAGGAAGACCTGATCGCACACCAGGACAGCGTGATCACGCTGAGCATCCGCAACTACATCAAGCGGATGCCGCTCGAGGAGTTCCGGCGGCAGAAGCGCGGGGGCCAGGGGGCGCGGGGCGCACCCACCCGGGAAGAAGACGCCGTGATGAAGCTGGTGGTCTGCGACACTCACGACAACCTGCTGTTCTTCACCGACAAGGGGAAGGTCTACCACCTGCGCGCCTATGACGTGCCCGATACGAAGAAGCAGGCGAAGGGCCTGCCGATCGTCAACCTCATCGATATCGATGGGGGCGACCGGGTGACGGCGATCCTGGTGATCAAGAGCTACGAGGCGGACTTCATCCTGCTGGCGACGCGGCTTGGCGAGATCAAGAAGACGCTGCTCAAGGACTTCGAGGAAGTCCGGCGCAACGGGAAGATCGCGATGGACCTCGAGCCCGACGACCAGCTGATCGCGGCACGGCTGGCGACGAACGAGACGAACGTGATCCTCGTTTCGAGCGAGGGCCAGGCAATCCGATTCAAGATCGACGACCTGCGGCAGGCCAGCCGGACAAGCGGCGGCGTGCGCGGGATGCGGCTCGCAAAGGGCGGTTACGTGGTCGGCGTGGAAACGCTCGACGACGGCGACCAACTGCTGATCATCTCGGAGAAGGGCTTCGGGAAGCGCACACGCGTCGAGGAATACCCGCTGCAGGGTCGCGGCGGCCAGGGCGTGAAGACGCTCAACATCACTGACCGCACGGGCTCGGTGGCGGCCTGCCGGATGGTTGGCCCCGGCCAGGAACTCATGCTCGTGACGCGCGAGGGGATCGTTGTGCGCACCCGGGTCGACTCGATCAGCCTGATCGGCCGCAACACGCAAGGCGTCACCGTCATGAAGGTGTCGGAAGGCGACCAGGTGGCGAGCATCGCGGCCTTCACAATGAACGACCCCTCGACCGGGCGCGCCAGTTCGGATGAAGACAGCAACGCCAGCGTCAATGGAAACGCCAACGGGGCGGACCCGGACCAGGCGCTGAACGCGACGATCCCGCTTGAGCTGGACGACGATGAGGAAGACGGGGAGTAGGCCGGCGGCGGGCTGAGCCGCGATGTCACCGGGTGTGCTCTTCGGCCTCGGTGCGGCGTTCGCCTGGGGGAGCGGCGACTTCCTCGGTGGGTGGAACGCGCGGAAACTTCCGGCGACTACCGTCGCATTCTGGGCGCAGTCGACCAGCCTGCTGATCCTGCTCGGGCTGGTGGTGGCCGTGCGGCCGGGGTGGGACGGCGCGGCATTTGGCTGGGGGCTGGCGGCCGGGCTCTTCACCGGGTTCGGGGGCGCAGTGCTCTATCGGGGGCTCGCGACCGGGAACGCCGCGGTCGTCGCGCCGCTCTCGGCACTGGGGGCGGTGGTGCCGGTGGTCGCGTCGGTCGTGCAGGGCGATGCGCCGGGCAGCCTGGCATGGCTCGGGATCGTGCTCGCGCTGGCAGGGGTCGTGGTCGTCTCGATCCCCGGCGAGGGTGTGAACTTCCGGAGCAACCACCACCTGGGGCCGATCGCGATGGGGCTGGCGGCCGCGCTGGGGTTCGGGTTCTTCTTCGTACTCATTAACGAAGGTACCGGCGAGGGGCGGCCGGAACTGGTGGTCCTCCTGGGAGCGCGCCTGGGTGCGGCAATGCTGATCGGCTCGACGGCGGTCGTGGGGGGCATCCGCAACCCCGGACGGCTGCTGCCGAGCCTGGTGGCGCTCGGGGTCATCGAACTATCGGCAAACGGGGCGTTCGCGCTGGCGAGTACGCGCGGGAACCTGGCGGTCGTGTCCGTGCTCGCCTCGCTGTATCCGGTTGTCACGGTTGGGCTGGCCCGCGTGTTCACGAACGAGCGGCTGACCGTCACGCGCGTGGGCGGGGCCGCGCTGGCGCTCGCCGGGGCCGCGCTGGTCTCCACAGGCTAGACCTTCGCCCCGCGCCCCTCGCGCGCCGCGGAGAGGGGAGAGCGTTCAGTTCGAGACTCCGGACGGCCGCAACCGAGTTAGCAGGGGGCGGCGAACGCCTGGGTGGTCTGCTTGCCGGAGGCATCGATGGCGACAACGCGGAAGTTCGAACCTTTGCGAGCGCTCACGCCGGTGATGGTCCCGGACCAGGTGTTGCCGGCAGTGTCGGACAGGGCGACCTGGTGGGCGGCGCCGCCTGAGGCTGTGAAGTAGACGGTCGCCGAACCCATGGCGACATCGTCAGTGATGGTGGCCGTAAATGAGACGCCGAGCGCCGTGACGAGGCACTGGCCGGTGATGGATTGCACCTGGGGTGGCTGACCTCCGCGAGTGGTCGTGACCTCGACCGTGAACGAGTTGTTGGGGCCGAACACCGTGACGGTGCCGAAGTAGTCGCCTTCTGGAGCCGGCAACAGGGAAGAGCTGACGGACACCGTCACGAGCGCTTCGGAGTCGGGCGGGATGGTCCCGCCAGCTGGTGATGCGGAGAGCCACAAACCGCCCGACGTTCCGACCGAGAAGCTGGCGTCGCAGGGTTGCGGGTTGGTGACGACGAGGCCGGCGGAGCCCCCGGGAGCGATTTCCAGCGCGAAAACCGAGCCGTTCAGTAATGGATCGCACGGCACCTTCGTCGGCGTGGCTGTAGGCGAGGGGGTCGGAGTGCTGGTTGGGGTTGGCGTGGCCGTTGGGGTGCTGGTCCGGGTTGCGGTCGGCGTGGCGGTGTTCGGCGCCTCCGTCGGGGTGGCCGACGGGGGCGGGGTGTGGGTAGGGGTGGGGCCGGCGTTGCCCGCACCTGCCTGGGAGGTCGTGGCCGGGGTAGCGGTGGGGGCCGGGGTATCCGTGGGCGACGGGCTTACCGCAGCAGTGGTCGCGGTGGCAGTGGCCGTTGCGACCGAGCCACCGCCAGCGCCCGGGCTCGCGTCCGCGAGCTTCACCGTGCTGCCATCGTTCCGGGTGAGCGCGATCGGGCTCTGGGGGACGAAGAGGAGGGCGACGAGGAACGCGGCGAGCATGGCAAGTCCGCTGGCAACTTTCAAGAAGCTGGGACCGGCACCGCCCGCGCCGCCGGCGGCGGCGCCGCCACGCGGCGTGCTTCCGCCCCCGCCCGCACCGGAACCGGCCCCACCGCCACCTGCCGCAGGGCCGGGCCACTGCTGCATGAGCCCTTCGAGAATGTGGGCCTTTGCGCCCAGCGGCGAGCCAATCGCGCCGAATGCCGCGAACGCCGCCAGCGGGGCGAGCTTCCTCTTGCGCTCTTCGCAGTCGGGGCACTGCGCCACGTGCCTTTCGACAAGCTTGCGCGTCTCGGGCGACATCCCCTGGATGTCCGCCCTCGCGAGGGCGGCATCGAGGCTCTCACAGTACTGTCGCCCGGACTTGAACATGATGAAGGCTCCGATTGCTTCTTCGACGGCCTTCTTCAGACGGTTCAGCATTACGTACCCGTTGTTCTTTGTGACTCCGAGCACATCCGCGATCTCGGCGCTATCCAGCCCCTGGCGCAGGTGCAGGTCGAGCAGCGAGAGTTGCTTCGGGTCGAGCCCGGCGGCCGCTTCCCACACGAGCGAAGCGATGGCGCCTGCCTGTGCTGCCTCCTCCGGATCCGAGAAGCGGTCTGTATCGACCACGTCGAAAGAGACCTCGTCTCCCTCGTTGTCCTCGAAGGTAAGCGGCCGGGTGCGCGAGGCTTTTTCGAGCCTGTTGAGCGCGGTATTGCGGGCGATGGTGAAGATCCAGCTCTTGAAACTCGCACCCTTCTGCAACCCACCCAGCGCGTTCATCGCCTTGAGGAACGTGTCCTGGGCGATGTCCGCCGCTTCGTCGCGATTCCGTGTCATGCGGGAGACGAAGTCGTACACCGGGTCGAAGTAGCGGTTGTAGAGTTCAGCGAAGGCCTGCTGGTCGCCTGCCTTCGCCAGCTCTACGAGGCTCGTTTCAGCGAGCTGGTCCATTCCACCCCTCTACCGCACTTCCGCGCGCCGGGTTTCCCCGGTTGGTCGAAACCCGCGTGGCCGTCGAAGCGTGCGGGCTTCGATGGTAGGACAGGCGGGCCGCAGTTTTCTTACACGTGCTGCTCAACATGCGCTTGCATGTTCTCACGGACACCCGGGGAGGGTTCAAGCGACGGCGTAGGCGGAGGCACCAACGGTTGCCCGGTCTGGCGGGGGGGCACCACTGCGGAGGGGAGCGGCAGCACCGGGGACCCCGCCCTGGACCGCGAGGGCGACTTCGCTGGCAACCGAGGCGAGGCCAACCGGGTCGAACGCATGGCCGGGAGCCACGGGCTCAGCCGCGCCGGCCGCCACGAAGTCGCGAATCTCGGATTCGGCGAGGGCGCGGGAGAAGGGCGTCGTGGCGGGATGGCCGGCGACATAGCGCAGGGCGCCGAGCGCCACTTCCGTCTCGCCCCGCGCGGCAAGGATGAGCGCGAGACCGCGGATGACGCTAAGCACATTATTGGTGAAAGAGAGCGCGAGGCTCATCCGGAGTGCGGAGAGCAGCTGGGCGGCGGCAGCGTCGAGGTTGCCAAGTTCGAGCTCGAGCATGGCTTCGCTGCGCTCCACCTCGGCGAGGCCGGTCGCGTCGCCGGCGACCTCGAAGTACCCGCGCGCTTCGGCATGGAGTGCGCGAACCTCGTCGTGGCGTCCGAGCGCGATCAGGGTACCGCTGAGGTAGATGAGGGCGCTGCCCATGCCCTGGGGGTCGCGAAGCTCCTTGCGCAGGAGGTAGGCGCGGTGCTGATGTTCGGCCGCGGCGGCGCGGTTGCCGTTGGCCCCGGCCGCGAGCCCACGCTCGATCTCGACGAACCCGCGGAGCCAGGTCTCACCCAACGCTTCGAGGATCATCGCCGCCTGGCCGGAAAGGCGGGCGGCTTCCTGGAGTTTGTCCTGCAGGCCCGAATCTGCAGACGGCCGGTAGACCGCGATGCCATCCGGGTCGCGGTGGACATCGAGGGTGGCCTCACGAAGGCGGGCGCACCCGGCAAGCCAGGATGCGAACGCGGTCCCGATGCGGTCTCCGCGCCCCTGGGCGGTTCTGAGGGCGGCGGCGGCGGCGGCATAGGCCTCGGCGTACTGGCCGGCCCCAAGGCGGAGGGCGGCGACTGCGGTGAGGGGATCGGTACCCATGCCAGGCTCAGGGAGGACGGCGGTTTCAGCGAAGATGCTCCGGGCACGGCCGATCGCCGCGAGGGCTTCGGCAGGCTTGCCAATGCGGAACAGGATCCAGACGTAGTGGGTGAGCAGCCGGGCCAGCACGGGTTGGCCGGGGTCCCCCGCGGATTCGAGGGCGACTATTGCGGTCTGTGCGATCTCGTTCGCCTCGAAGAACCGGCTACGGAAGGTGAGGTAGGCGAAGAGCGGGTAGCGTGCCTCGTCGAGAAGGTCGATGCGCTGTTCGGCGCAGGCCCAGCGCCAGGCGGCAAGGATGTTGGGGAACTCCGCGTCGATGGCGTCCGTCGCGGCGACCTGGCCGTCGCCCTCCAGGGCGGAGGTGCAGGAAGAGAGAAAACGGGCATAGTGAGCGGCGTGGGCGGTGCGGATGGGTCCCGCAGCGGCCTGCCGGGAAGCGAGGAACTGGCGCATCAGGGGATGAAGGGCGAAGCGGCCCCGAGTGCACTGGATGAGGGAGCGGTCGGCGAGCGAACGGAGGATGGGGAGGGACGCGCCAGCCACGGACCCGGCGGCATCACAGGTGAACGAACCTTCGAAGACGGCCAGGGCGCCGAGGACCTCGCGGTCCCGGTCGCCGAGGTGGCGAAGGCTCTCCTCCATGAGCGCGGTGATGCTCTGATGGCGGGAGGGGGCATCGGGGAGGTCGACTTCGAGCGCGGAGACATCGTTGCGGACGAGTTCGGTAACTTCTTCGAGCCCGACATAGCGGGTGAGCGCGGCGGCGAGCTCGATCGCAAGGGGCATCCCATCGACGAGGCGGCAGACCTCGGCGACGGCGCCGATCTGTGCGGCGGGAATGTCGAGGGAGGCGTCGGACTGGCGAGCCCGGTCGATGAACAGCCGGACCGCTTCGGGAGTCTCGCCCGGACCGGCATCGACGGCGAGACCGCCCGCGCGGTAGACCCACTCCTGGCGAAGGCCGACGACCACGCGAGAGGTGACGACGACCCTGACACGCGGGGCGGAAGCGAACAACTCCTGGAGGAAGCTGCGGGCTTCGTCCAGGACGTGTTCGAGGTTATCCAGGACGAGGACGATCTCACTGCCGGCGAGATGCTGCACGAGCTCGGCCGCCACATCCGTCGTGCGGGGCTTGAAGCCGGTCGCCGATGCGATGCTCGCGAGGAGGGTGCGTTCGTCGGCGGTTTCGAGGGCCGCGAACGCGACCGGCCGGCCGGCTGCCGCGAGACGGGCGGCGAGCTCGCTGGCGAGCCGGGTCTTTCCCATGCCGCCGGCGCCGACGATGGAAAGCAGGCGCGCCTCGGCACCCGCCAGGTCGATCAGGCGCTCGATGTCCCGTTCGCGGCCGACGAACGAAGTTGCGGGGGTGTCGAACGGGAAAGGCGCCACGACGGCCTCGGGAGCGTGAGCGGCGGCGGCCGAAGCGGGGGTTGCAGGAGTTGGCTCCTCTTCCAGAACGCCGGCGAACCGGTAGCCGCGGCCATGGACGGTCTTGATGTAGCGCTGCTCGTGGCCGTTGTCGCCGATTGCCTTGCGGGCGACCATGATGCGGCTGTTGAGGGCGGCTTCGGTGACGTACCGCTCCGGCCAGACGTGGTCCAGCAGTTCCTGCTTGGAGAGGGCGCGTCCCGCGTTCTGGACCAGGAAGGCGAGGACTTCGAAGACCTGGGGCTCAAGAGGGATGGAGTTGCCAGCACGACGGAGTTCGAAACCGGGGACATCGAGTTCGAACTCATCGAAGGCGTACATCCCTCCCCGGACGACCACGGGGACTGGAGTAGCGATCATGACGGGCAGGGTCGCATTGGGGGGACCGGGCCATCTATGAACAGGGGCACAGAACGGCCTCAGTCTTTGGGCGGAGGCGCGGGGAGGTCTTCTGGACCAGACGGGGGCCCAGGCCGACCCTACCCGGCGGTGTGCTGGCGCTCTTTCCACCAGCCGGCGAGAAAGCCGGCGCCGTAGGTCACATGCATGGTCGCCATGGCCGCGAAGGTGAGGACCGGGTTGGCGCCATTCTTCGCCGCGGCCCGGGTGGCCATGAACAATCCGCCGGCCGCGTAGGCCACCGCCAGCAGGCGAAGGAGCCAGCGCGCTTTGCGCGAGACCTTGCCGAGGAGCCTGAGCGCCGGCGCGCCGGCGACCATCGCCGCCGGGACGAAGTGGCGGGGTTGGAGGGGACGGCCACGGGCGAAAAGGGTGCCCTTGGCCGCGCCGTACTCCCAATACTGCTTCGCCAGCGCCTTGAAGGTTCGGCGCGGGTAGTAGCTGCTGCGGATGGCGGGCGTGAGCCAGATCTTGCCGCCAGCCTCGATGAGGCGGGCGTTGTAGCTGTCCTCGTCGGCGCCGTCGATGGTCTCGTCGAAGCGCCCGATGACGTCCCAGACCCTCCGGTGATAGCAGCCGAACGGGACGGTGTCGACCTCTCCTTCGCCATCCGCATAGCGGAATTTCGCGTTGCCGACGCCGAAGGGCGAGGACATGGCGGCAGCGATCGCGAGTCCGGCTGTGCCTTCGCCGATGGTCTCGATGGGACCGCCGACGCAGGCCGCGCCGGTGCGCTTCAGCGCGTCGACCGATTCGCGGACGAAGTCAGAGCGCACGTGGCTGTGAGCGCCAATGATGATCCAACAGTCGCCGCGGGCAGCATCCATGCCTTCGTTCAGGCCGGCGACGGTAATGCGGCGGGGGTTCTCGACGAGTTCCAGGCGCCGGAAGGGGGAAAGGTAGGCTGCAACCAGTTCACGCGTCCGGTCGGTGCTGCCACCATCCGAGACCAGGACTTCGATGCCGTCGGGGCCGTAGTCCTGGGCGGCCAGCGAGTCGAGAAGGGCGACGATGTACTTCTCCTCGTTCAGGCAGGGGATGACGACCGAGACCAGCGGCCGCTCGGGGAGGGTGAGGGGAGCGTCATCGAGCCGCCCGGAGGCTGTGGGAATGGTCATCGTTCCACCGTAGGTACGGGTGCGAATGCCGTCAATCCGGCGCAGGGACGGGCTCACCGGCGACGACTGCCCGCGCAACGGTCTCGACGCGGGCGGCAATCCGGTCGAGGGCATGGTACTTCGCGACCCAGATACGGCCGGCGGAGCCAGCGGTGTCACGCGCTGCAGGGTTATCGACAAGGAGCTCGATCCCGCGAGCCATCTCTTCAGCGCTCGAAACGGAAGCGAACGGCGGCGCTTCGGGGTAGGCGTCGGGGGCGTTGAACCAGGTGACGACCGGGCGTCCGCATGCCAGCGCCTCGAGTTCGGCCATCCCGGCGGTCCCCAGCTTCATCTGGCCGGCCACGACGGCATGCTGGTTGATGAGCGCAGGCAGCTTCCAGCGGGGCTGGCGGGCGATGAGGGTGACGTTCGGGAGAGCTTCGAAGCTCGACGCGTAAGAGCCGCCCGCGTAGGCGGTGAACCGGATGTCGGGGCGCCGTTCCGCAAGGAGGCTGCAGGCGTCGAGGATAGTTTCCGCGCCCTTGATCTCGGTCAGCCCGCAGCAGATGAACACGCCGGAGGCGGTCGACGGTGCGGAGGACGGCGCGAACCGTTCGAGGTCGATCGGGTTGGGGAGGAATTCGGCATCGGGACGGAGGTCGCGGAGGTAGGGCCGGAGGTCAGGGGTGGCGTAGAACACGTGGCTCGCGTGGCGGAGGGCGCTGCGGACGAGCGGGCGGGTAAACGCGGACTCGCCGCGCAGGTCGGTGCCGTGGCAATGGAGGATGTAGGGGAAGTGTCCCAGCCGCCCGAGGTTGCCCAGGTAGGCGTAGTGGATATGGGCGAGGTCGTAGTTTCCGGCACGGACGCGGCGGACGATATCGAGCCAATCGAGCGCGCGCGCGGGTGCGGTAACCGGCTTGATGGGCGTGGGCAGGCGAGCGCCAAAGAGCCGTGGGGCAAAGAAATCGACCTCGTGGCCGAGCGCGCGGAGGCCCGCGGCGATTTCGGTGGCGACGGAGGCGATGTCGTTGATTTCGGCGATGCGCATGGGGAGAGCGGCCGGGCCTGGCGGGCTAGAGATCGGAAGTACCGCGCGCCTGGCTGAGCCATTCGACAGTGTAAATCGCGATCAGGCCAAACACGATGGTGACCACGATGGCAACGGCCACGCGGCCGAGCATGGAGCCGGCGAGGCCGCCCGAGGAGCTGTACGACGCGGTCACGTAGCTCTCAGCGCTGCCGACGGCGACCTCGGCGTTCGCGAGGCGTGCATATGCCTCGTCCTTGATCTGGCGCTTGCCGCGGAGCTCATCGAGGAGGCGGAGGGTCTCCGGGTCGAGCTAGCTCTCGGCGAAGGCGACGGTATCGGCGGCGTAGGCCTCGAGGGCGGCTTCAAGGGCAGTCTTGCGGGCGGCGAGTGCGGACGCGGCGTCCCCGGCGGCGACGGGCTGGCCGAGCACGCTGCCCGCAACGGCCGCGGCGGCTCCATCGGAGATGCCGGCGATAGCGCCAATGGCCCCTTCGACCTCTGCGAGTTCGCGACGGAGCTGGGCCTGTTGTTCGTAGTCAAGCGTCGATGGGGAGATCTGGCCTCGGACGTCGACGAGGGGCGGGAGGTAGATGCCGAGCGGGTCCGTCCTGGCCTTGAGCTGAGCGTAGATCTCTTCGAACTGGACGGTGTTCTCCTCGGCGACCTTGCGGCGCCGGTCGACGAAGCGGGTGCGCCAGAGGCCGTCCGGTTCGGTGTACTCGGTAATGAAGACGTTGACGAAGGCCTGGCGGTAGCGCTCGGCCTCGGCTTTCACGGGGTCGGTAATCGAGATCGTCAGGATGCCGCGGGAGATGCCGTCGGCGACGGAGATGGGGCTGAGGCTGATGGCGAAACGGCCGAAGTCGAAGTCGGGGTCGCCGATTGCCGCGCGCACTTTGTCGCGGAAGGCGGGGTCGCTGGTCATTTCCTGGGCCTCGAAGATGCGAAGGCCGCGGTCGCCGCCAACGACGAGGTCGTGGACGGTGGTATCGAGCGTGAGGGAGGCAGTCGCGGTGCTTTCCCCGGTCAGGTTCCCGATGAAAACTGCCGCAAGAATGCCCAAAACGGCGAAGGGGATGAAGAGCCAGGCCCGGTGGCGGATGAGGGAAAGGTCGCGTTCCAGCCCGCTGGTTCCGGTAGGCATCGGGCCGTATCGTAGTTGTCACGCCGGACGGGGGTCAATTGTGAATCGCTTCACGAGCCAATGGCCGAAGCATGCTTGACCTGGCGTTCATCGTCGCGGTCGAAGCGATCCTGCTTGGCGCAGTCATCATCCTGCGCGAGCCCAAACTGCTGGTTCCCTGCGTGGTGCTGGGGCTGCCGTTCGAGTACCTGCAGGTGCAGACTCTCGGCACGCTCGGGGAAGGCGGGGCGGGTGGGGCCATCCGGACGCTCCTGAACCCGGGGAAGGCGGCGATGGCGGCGACGATCGTGGTGGCGGCGTGGCGGTGCCGGCATAGCCCGCAGCGCCTGATCCCCAACTCGAGTTTCCTCCTCCCGGTGGTGCTGCTCGCGGCGGTCATCACCCTCGGGGTCGCATGGTCGGATAGCCAGCGACCGCCGAACGCGGTGATCATCCTGCCGATGTACGTCGCGTTCGTGTTTGCAGCCCCGTCGCTCATCGAGGACCGGCGCGACCTCGAGCGGATCGTCGCGGCATTCCTCATCGCCGCCGGGTTGGTCTCTGTGCTCGCGATCGGCCAGCGCTTCATCGGCGCAGTGCAGTGGCGGAACATGCTGTTCGAACCCGGGGGCGGGTATCGTTCGAACGCGACCTTCGCGGACCCGAACAACCTGGCGCGCTTCCTGGCTATTACGCTGGCGCTCGCGGCAGGGACGATCCTGGCGATGGGGGCGCGGCGGCTGACCGTGTACCTGGCGGTGCCCGCGGTCATCGTGGGTCTGCCGGCACTGGCAGCGACGGGTTCGCGTTCGGGATTGCTGGGGTTCTTGCTCGCCGGGTTCTTGATGGTGATGTTCGCACCGATCGAGCGGTATACAAAGCTCCGGCTGGCGACGTTCGGCCTGGTGGGTGTGACGGTGGGCCTGGGGCTCCTGATGCTCCAGGGAGGCTCAGACTTCGAGCGGATTAAGTCGCTGACGCTCGGCATCAGGGTACTTGGCCAGCGCGAGTTTCTGATCCGCGCAGGCTGGGAGATGTGGAAGGACAACCCGTTCATCGGGGTGGGCACCGGGAGTTACCAGAACGCGCTGGTCCAGAGCTACCTGTGGGTCATTCCGTGGTGGGCGGAGACGACGCTTTCGCATACGTCATTCATCAGCCTCCTCGCCGAAGGGGGGCTCGTCGCCATCTCGATGCTCGGATTTGTCCTTGTCCGCGTGGCGAACGGAGCCTGGAACGTGTACCGGCGGGAGACCGGGCGGTACGGGCGGCTGATGGCAGCCTGGTGCACCGTGGCGCTGATGGAGATCTTCTTCCAGAGTCAATCGGAGGGCCGGCTGTTCGAAGAGCCGTACCTGTGGGCGATCTTCGCGATCTTCGTCGCTGTTGAACTCGGCGCGGCGCGGCGCGAGCCGGCGGCGCGGCCAGTGGGCCGGGCGGTTCGCGCCACTCCTCGGATCAGCCCATCGAGGGCGGCGGCTGTGTCCGCAATCGAGGCGCCGCCGGGGAGCCCGCCAGCGCCTGCCTGAGGCAGCCGGTGCGCGTTCGCGGTTGGCCGGGCGCGCGGGTACCATCCACGCATGTACACCGTGTTCGCGGGCGGCGTTGGCGCTTCGCGATTCCTCCAGGGGCTCTGCCAGGCCGTCGATCCGGTAGGGGTCACGGTGATTTCGAACACGGGCGACGACGTGGAGATCTTCGGTCTACACGTCTCGCCTGATACGGACATCGTCATCTACGCCCTGGCGGACGCGATCAACCCCGAGACCGGCTGGGGGCTGCGAGGCGACACGTTCGCGGTGGTCGACCAGCTCCAGAAGTTCGGCTACGAGCGCTGGTTCAACCTGGGCGACCGGGACCTGGCGATGGCCATCCATCGCACGAGGCTGCTGCGCGCGGGCATGCCGATGCACGAAGTGGTGCGGGGACTGGTGAAAGCCTGGGGGCTGACCTGCACGGTCCTTCCGATGTCGAACGAGCCGGTGCGGACAATGATTGCCGGGCCAGACGGGGAGATCGCGTTCCAGGAGTACATGGTTCGGCTGCGCACCGAGGTCGACGTGCGCTCGATCCGCTTCGACGGGATCGAGCGTGCCAACCCCGGGCCCGGGGTTGTGGAGGCGATCGCCGATGCGGAGGCGGTGTTCATTGCGCCGAGCAACCCCTTTGTGAGCATCGGGCCGATCCTGGCGGTGCCCGGGGTGCGCGACGCGCTCGCGAACACGCGGGCGACGCGAGTCGCGGTTAGCCCGATCATCGCCGGACAGGTGGTGAAAGGACCTGCAGCGAAGATGATGACGAGCATGGGCTACGAAGTCTCGGCCGTCGGCGTCGCGCGGATTTACCAGGGACTGGTAGACCTGTTCGTGCTGGACGTGGAGGACCGGGAGCTCGCTCCGGCCGTGGAAGCGCTCGGGATGAAGACGCTCGTGACGGACACGATGATGACCAGCATGGAGCGAAAGCGGGAGCTCGCCGAGGACATCCTGGGCGCCATCAGGGCCGGCCGATGACCGGCCTGCCCATCCTGATCCCCGTCAACGGCCTCGGGCGGGCGAAGGGGCGGCTCGCGGGCCTGCTCTCGGCGGAGGAACGAGAGTGCCTTGCGCTCATCACGCTCGAAACGGTGCTCCACGCGGCCGGACCAGGGGCGGTGGTGCTGACGCCGGATGAGCGGGTCGCGGCCCACGTGGGTGGACGGGGACGGGTGTTGCAGGAGGCGGCTGGACTCGGCGGGCTCAACCCCCAACTCGAACTCGCGATCGCGACGCTGATCGCTGATCGCACCGTCACATCGCGCCTGCTCATCCTGCACGCGGACCTGCCGCTGGCGACCGCGGGCGCCATCGGGACGCTGGACGACCTGGGCGCGGGAGCGAACACGGCCGTGCTGGTGGAAAGCGGCGACGGCGGCACGAACGCGATGTTGCTCAGCTCGCCCGGGCGGTTCGCGCTGGCGTATGGGCCGGGGAGCTTCGCGAAGCACCGGGCCGCAGCCGAAGCAGCCGGGATGGTGGTAGTTGCGAACCGCAACCGCGAACTCACACTCGACCTGGACACGCCGGAAGACATCCGCGAGTTGCTGCGCGCGCCCCGGGGACGGCAGGGAGCGGCGGGCCGCTACCTCCAAACGATCGGCGTGGAGGAGCGGCTGGAGCCGCGGGCGTGAAATGGCTCGCGGCAGTGGTGGCGGGAGTGGTGTTGTTCACGGCGTGCGGAAAAGCGGCCGACCCTGTGCCACCCCGGCCATCGCCAACGCCGACCATCGCCGCCGACGTCACGGCCGGGCCGCGCACGGTGACCGACATGATCGGGCGGCCGGTGCGCCTGACCGAGGAAGTGCGGACGGTGGCGGCGATGAGCCCGGCAGCGGCCGAGTTCGCAGCGGAGCTGGGGCTGGAGATCGTCGGGCGAACGACCGATACCGCTGAAAACGTCGCACCGGGTGCGACGGTGACCGGCTCTTCGCTCACGCCCGACTTCACCGCGATCGCAGCGCTCGAGCCGGACCTGGTTATCGCGGATGCGGCTTTCCACAGCGGCCGGACGCGCGACTTTGAGAAGTTCCCGTATCCGGTGTTCGTCATCAAGGCGGCCAGTTACGGCGAGGTGCTGGCCACGCTCGCCGCGCTTGGCGAGGCGACTGCCCGGACAGCGGAGGCAGACCGCGCCCGGAGCGCCATCGAGGAGCGCGCCGCGGCGGTCGTGCTCAAGGCCCGCAGCCAGGCGGGCGAGCCACCGAAGGTACTGGTTGTGACGGGCGGAGACCGGGACGTGTTCGGAGGCGGTTCCGCCACGTATGCCGGGAGCCTGCTGGAGGAGCTGGGTGCGGTGAACGTCCTGGGGGCGGCGCCTGAGGGCGGTCCGATCCCGGGCTTTGGCGTGATCGAGATCGCGCAGGCGGCGAGCACCAACCCGGATGTGGTGTTGGTGCTCCCCTCGGGCCAGGGGGGGCTGGCGGAGCAGATCCGCGCCGAGCCCGAGTGGGCGGGGACTCCGGCCGTACGGGATGGGCGCGTCCACGAGCTCGACGTGTCGCTCTACCTGCGCGCGCCTGGACCGCGCGTGGCCGACGCGCTCGAAGAGCTGTACGGGTTGCTCTGGCCGAGGTAGTCAGCGGGACGGACAACCAAAAAGGCGAGCACCCCATCGCTGGCGGAAGGGATGCTCGCCCGGGCTGAGTGATGGTGGTAGGCCGAAGAGTTAGTTCGTGCCGTCCTTGGCGACCTGGGGGGCAACATTGCGCGTGGTGAGCGCGGGCCCAAGGTTCACCAGGTCCTTCTGGGCGGGGCCGGGGCCACTCCATGTCGCGGTATCAGTGGAGAGCCGCTTGGCTGCGACAAAGTAGAACTGGACGGTTCGTCCGCTTTGGCCACAGCCGGCGATCTGGGCGTTGGCAACGACGTCGACCACGTAGACCGTGCCGCTCGCATCGAGGAGCGTTGCGCCATCGCCGCACACCTGAGACGAAGCACCGTCGCTCACGATGGCGATGACAGTCTGCCCGGGCCCGATTCCTGCCGGGGCCTTGCCGTAGTAGGTCGTCGGCGGCGGCGGCGGGAAGCCCTGGGCGGTTGCAACCAGGGCGGGAATGCTGGCGACTGCCGCTCCGGCGGCTGCAATACCAAGAAGAAGCGCTCGTTTCATGCTGCCTCACAGGTGGGGCTGAAGCACCCCATTGCTTGCAGCGTAGGAGTGGCTTCTTATGCAGGCAAGGCACTCTGCCGCATTGTCTCTGGCTGTCTGCAACTGTTTACTGACAGTTTACAGCCCGTGCGACCCCGGAGGGACGATGACGCTGACCGAACGGACTCGCGGGAATCCCGCCGGGAAGCGCGGGACTCCCGGGCGGGAGCGTGACGGCCGGGTGGGTAATAATGTCTCCATTCACGGTCTACTGTTCCCCGTCACCGCGCCGCGAGAGTCCGGGCGCTTCCACCCTGGAAGCCGAACGTACCCGGGCGCCGCGCTGATGGGCTACACGGATGACCTCAGCGCTGAGGATTCCGCCACGCGATTCACGAGTTCCAGCAGGGGCACCAGTATCGACACCGCGCCTGGATCGGCCGCGGGGCGCCGCTCGCCGGGTGCGGCCGGGGCCAGGGGTCGATGACCACACCTCCGGCAACCGGGGTGAAGCGCGGCTCTATCCTCCTCCTTGGATTGCCGTATTTTGGGCGGCTGCTTGTCCGCGACCTTGCCGGGCTCGGCTGGAACGTGCGCTACATCGATCACCCCGGACGCCACGTGGCGGGCTGGGCGAAAGTGGCCTCTGCCGCGACGCGGGCAGACATCGTCTACCTGATCGGGAGCCGGATCGACCGTGGTTCGCCCCAGGACAACCTCCTGCGCTTCCGCCGCAAGCCGGTCGTCATCCACTGGGTAGGTACCGACGTGCAGATCGCGGTGGAAGAGCACCGGCGCGACAACGTGGCCTTGCGCATCGCCGAGCGGGCAATGCACTGGTGTGACGCGCCCTGGCTGGCGGAAGAGCTCCGGACTGCAGGGGTGAAGTCGGAATACGTGCCGCTGCCGATTCCGGTTGCCGAACAAGAGCCGCCGCCATTGCCGGAGCGATTCGGCGTACTGCTGTACTACCCGGTCGACCGCATGGCCCGGGCCGTGTTCGACATCGACACGATGCTGCGGCTGCCGGCCGCCTTCCCGGATGTGCATTTCACGTTGATCCCTTCGCCTCCCGAAACGCTGCCGGGGCCGTTGCCTCCGAACCTCACGGCGCGGCCGTGGGTCGACGACATGGACCCGCTGTATCGCGAGACGACGGCGCTCGTGCGGCTGACAACCCACGACGGACAGTCGTTCATGGCGGCTGAGGCGCTCTCCCGAGGGCGTTATGTCATTTGGACGCACCCCATGCGCGGGGCGATCCAGGCCTCGGGGTTCGAGCAAGTGTCGGCCGCGTTGCGAAGCCTGGTGGAGCGCCACCGGGATGGCGGCCTG
>CAUJEQ010000100.1 GCA_963169135.1 Chloroflexota bacterium | reverse complement strand
GGCTCCGTGTTCCGGCACACGTTCATCACCTTCCCGCACCGCGGGATGAACGCGCACCGTTCCGCCGGCTCCGTCATCTCCGGAGGATGACCCGGGATCTGGCGCAGGTGCTCGTGCGCACCGTCCACGCGCGGGAGCGTCCCCAGCAGCGCATGAGTGTATGGGTGCAGCGGTGACTTCAGCATGTCCCGGACCCCGCCCGATTCCACCACCCGCCCCGCGTACATCACGGCCACGTCATCCGCCATCTGCGCCACCACGCCGAAGTCGTGCGTGATCAGCAGGATCGCCGTGCCCTTCTTGCGCCGCAGCTCGTCCAGCTGGTAGAGGATCTGCGCCTGCACGGTCACATCGAGTGCGCTCGTCGGTTCGTCGGCCACGATCACGTCGGGGTCCAGTGCTGTCGCGATCCCGATCATGACGCGCTGGCACATCCCTCCCGAAAGCTGGAACGGGTACGACTTCGCCACCCGCGCGGGCTCCGCAAGCCCAACGTCGTGCAGCACGTCCAGCGCCCGCGCCTTTGCTTCCTTCTTCCCGATGGACAGGTGACTCGTCAGGATCTCCGCCACCTGCGTCCCGATGTCGATCACCGGGTTCAGCCCGGCCACCGGGTCCTGGAAGATCATTGCGATCCGGCGCCCTCGCAACGGCCGAAGCGCCCGGTCCTCCAGCGCCAGCAGGTCGATTCCGTCGAACAGCACCTGCCCCGAGAGCACGTCCGCTTCCTGCGGCAGCAGCCGCAGGATCGACATCCCCACCGTCGACTTCCCGCTCCCGGACTCCCCCACCAGCGTCAGGATCTGCCCCCGCGCCAGGTCGAACGACACGTCGTCGACCGCGTACGTCACGGATTCCCGCGTGCGGTAACGGATGCTGAGATTGCGGACGCTGATGACCGGCTCGGACATGCGAAAACCCAACGAGGCGCGCTCGCCCCGTGTTTGTGGAAGTTCAGGCCAGTCTAATCGCTTGGGCGAAAAGAGGAGATGAACTTGCCCTGGATCTCCACGTTCTCCGCCGACGTGTAGATCGGCTGCATCGTGCTGTTCGCGGGCTGCAAGCGCACCCGATCGCCTTCGTGGTAGATCCGCTTGAGCGTCACTTCTTCGCGGTCCTTCAGCCAGACCGCCACCTTGTCGCCATCAACGGCCGACCGTGCCGGCTCCAGGAACACGATGTCCCCGTCGTCGATCAGGTCGTCGATCATCGAGGTGCCTTTCACCCGCAGCGCGAACACGTTCGTCTTCCCGCGCACCATGTCTTCCGTCACAGCAACCATGTCCAGGGCGTCGTTCCCGAACCGGTCGCTCGTGGGCACCGGGATCGGCTGCCCGGCCGCGATCGACCCCAGCACGGGGATCTCAACAATGCGCGCCCGCCGTCCGCGTGCGCCGAGGATCTCAATGCCGCGCGAAATCTCCCGGTCTCGCCGAATGTACCCCTTGTCCTCCAGCTTCCGGAGGTTGTAGTCCACCACCGACGTGCTGCTGATGCCGCAGCCCTCCTGGATGTCGCGGATGCTCGGCGGGTAGTCCTTCTCTTCGATGAACGAGCGCAGGAAGTCGAGAATCTGGTCTTGCTTCGGAGAGAGGTCTTTCATTCGTTAGGCGCCTTTCGAACGCATGTTCGCGCCGAACGTTAGCAAACGCAAGTGGTTATCGTCAAACGCGTTCCGAACACCACCGGAGTCTCGAGATTCGGGCAGCGAGTTGCAGGAGGCTACCCATCTCGGCCACGATAGGTTGCTGGTACCTCGAAACTCGAAACTCACATGCCTACTGCTCTCGTAATTGCTGCCCATCCTGACGATGGAGAGTTCGGATGCGCCGGCTACGCCGCCCGCCTCGCTTCCCAGGGCTGGGACGTCTACTTCCTCGTCACCACCAACGGCGCCAAGGGCACCGAAGACCGCGCCATGCCCCGCGAACGCCTCATTGCCCAACGCGTCGAAGAACAGCGCGAGGCATGCCGCCGCCTTGGCGCTCGCGATGTCTTCTTCCTCGGCTTCGAAGACGGCGAACTCGCCTACACGCGCGAGCTCGTGGAACGCATCGTCTGGCACCTCCGCTTTCTCCGGCCCCAGACGGTCCTCACCCACGACCCAACCGACATCATCATTCGCGACAGTTTCATCAACCACCCCGACCACCGGGCCACCGGCACCGCAGCCCTCGACGCCGTCTACCCCACTGCCCGTGACCACCTCAACTTCCCCGAACACCTGGCGGCCGGCCTCGAACCGCACAAGGTGCGCGAGGTGCTGCTCTGGAACTCGAACCACCCCAACTTCGATGTCGATGTCACAGACCTGGTCGACCTCAAGATCCACGCGCTCTCCGCCCACGTTTCCCAGTTCGGCAAGCAGGAGGATTTTGCTGCCTTCTCTCGCGAACGCTGGCGCAACGACGACGGCCGCTACCTCGAACGGTTCCGCCGCCTCGACCTCCAGTTCTAAGCGCTCAGGCGACGATCGCCCGCAAACCTTCGTTCCCCGCGACGATCGTCCGCCCCCGCTCCGCCAGGCCGCTGATGGTGCTCTTGTCCCGCTGCCCGAACAGCGAACCCAGCTGGCTCAGGCTCCGCCCGCGCTCCTGCAGTGCCGCCACAGACACCGCCCGGGCCTCGGCGACGGGCCCCCTGCGCGTCCGCCCCGCGATTTCGTCGACCGTCACCTGGTAGTGCCGCGCGATCCGCTCGAGCAGCTCTCGCTCCCCGATCATCCCGCTCGAAGCCTCCGCCAGCGCGACCCGCCCCAGCTCCGCGTCCAGCCGCCCGAGGTCCAGCATCCCGTTGCGTTCCAGCCCCACCGCGGCATGGATCGCCCCGAGCAGCACGCGCACCGAGGGCACCTCGCAGCCCGCGATCCGGTCCGTCGCCCAGCCCGGCAGCGATGCCCGCAACCGCCGGGCGACGCGCTCGATGAACGCCCGCCGCTCCGCGATCCGGAAGGGCTCCACCCGCGTCACGATCCCGGCGGCCAGCCGCGACGCCAACCGCTCCGGCAGGTCGAGTTCGAACGGGTGCTTCTCGCTCGCCACCACCACGTGGCCGCCAGCGTTGCAGACCGCGTCCATCGTGTGCACCAATTCGTCCTGGGTCGCCTGCTTTCCGGCGATCTGCTGCAGGTCGTCGATCACCAGCAGATCGACTGCCCGCACCGCGGCCTGGAACTCGTCAGCCTTCCGTTCTCGCAGCGCCCCCAGGAACCTGTTCGCGAACTCCTCCGCGCTCAGGCAGGCCACTGCGCGTCCCTGCTCCGCGGCCCGGCAGGCCACCGCGTGCAACAGGTGCGTCTTTCCCATTCCCGGCGCCCCGAAGAGCACCACCGGGCTGATCCGGAAGTCAATCTCCTGCACGAGCGAGAGGCACGATTCCAGCGCCAGCCTGTTGCCCTCTGCCGCCTGGTACTCCTCGAAGGTGTACGCGCAGTTCAACTGCCCCAGGACCGCTCCTCGCCCCGCCGGCCGTTGCGGAGGCGCGTCCTCCGGGGCAGCCACGGCCGCCGACGCTGTACCTCCCGCCACGAACTCCACGGCTATCTCCGGCCCGAACACCTGCGTGGCTGCCCGCTCGACCACCACTTTCAGCCGCTGGTTGAGCCACGAACACGCCATTTCCGAAGCTGCTTCCACCACCACTAGCCGCTCATCCATCCGCACCGCCCGCGTCCCACGCAACCACGCCGCGAAGTTGTGCGGGTTCAGCTCCAGCTCGAGCCGCCCCAGCACGCCCTGCCAGGAGCGCGCCAGTTCCCGATCCGTACACGGCACATGGGCATCCATCGAGGGGCACACTCCTTCCTCCCGGGCGGCATCCGGGTATTGCGCGGCAGGGGCCTTGCAGCGGTTGATACGTCTCTGGTTGAAGACCCGGCCGCCCGGGTGGTCCCGGGCGCCTGCCTTCCGGCGTAGGCCGTACGGTAGCCCCGCCCACGCTCCTTGTTCAACGCACTTATGTTCTAACTCTCGCCCTTCGCACGCACTTTTCACGCCCCCTCGCCCTTATGTGGGAATCCCAATCCGAGCCCCACATGTCCCCTAACAGGCAACCTGCTTTCCGTCGTCTCGTGCGCGACAAACCACAATGTCGCCCCGCCTCACGATGCCTCGCCGATCTCCCATCGCCGCAACCGCCGCACGGCAAGGTATAGGGTCACCACGGTCGCCACCGCTGCCAGGACCATGGCTTCCATCTCGCCCAGCCGTGGGTTGAACACCCGCGCCGGCACGTCGACCACCGCGTCGGCGATCCCGAGCGTGTACTGCCGCACCGATAGGAACCGCACCCCTGCGAACAACCGGGTGATCACGCCCTCCCAGATGAACACGTAGAGCAGCCCCACGATCAGCGCGCGGCTCGTCAGCACGCTCAACCACATAAAGAGCGCGCAATACACCAGTGCCCCTGCCACCACCGCAAGCGCGAACCCGGCCAGGATGCCGTCTTGGGGTTCGCCCCACAAGGCGATGCTCGTTGCGATCAGCGTCGCGGCGAGTACCACTCCGGCCGTCGCCAGCCACGAAACCAGCAGCTTCGAAAGCACGATCACCTGCCGCGGGATCGGCTTGCTCAGGATGTACACCGCCGTCCCATCCTCGAACTCCGAACCCAGCGCCGCCGTCCCGAACACCAGCGCCGCCAGCGGCAGGAACGTCCCGATGATGAGCCGAGCGTTCAGCGCTGATGCCGCCCACCGCTGCGGCTCGTCGTTGCCGGCCACCCGGTACAGCACCGCGATCAGCACGGGTACCAGCGCGAACAGGAGCAGCAGGACCGTCCGCTTTTGCCCCAGGAGCTGCCGTGCCGTCAGCCGGATCAGCACCCCGTTCATCGCTTCACCAGGTAGGAGAACACGCTCTCGAGCGACTCATCGGTCGGCCGCAACTCGTAGATCGAGACGCCCGCCTCCCGCGCGACGCCCGGGATCGCCATGGTGAACGCCGCGAACTCGCCCGTCCGCACCTGCAACAGCCCGTCCTGGAGTTCTACCCCGTACACCGAGGGGTCGGCGACCAACGCCGACGCCAGCGTTCGATTGTCGCTCGAACGCACGTTGAACGTGTGCGGCCGGTCCGTCATCAGTTTCCGGATCTCCCGGAAGTCCCCCGAGGCCGCCAGCCGGCCGGCCACGATCACCAGTACTTCCTCCGCCAGGCGCTCCACCTCCTCCAGGATGTGCGACGAGAACAGGATCGTCCGCCCCTGGGCCGCCATCTCGCGCAGCATCGCCATCATCTGCAGCCGTTGCCGTGGGTCGGCGCCGTTGAACGGCTCGTCCAGCAACAGGATCTCGGGGTCGTGCACCAGCGCCGCCGCGATCTTTACCCGCTGCTTCATCCCCTTCGAATACCCGCCCGTTGCCCGGCCCGCCGCGTCTTCCAGCTCCACCATCGCGATCGCCCGGCGGGCCGCCTCCTCCGGGTTCGGCAGCCGCTGCAACTGTGCAGCCAGCAACACAAACTCATAGCCGGTCAGGAACGGGTACACAGCCTCCCGCTCCGGCACCAGTCCGATTCGCCGGTACATGCCCGGGTTCTCCCACGCGCTCTCACCAAACACCCGCAGCTCCCCGGCGGACGGCCGCAGGAACCCCGAGAGCATGTGCAGCATGGTCGACTTGCCAGCCCCGTTCGGGCCCAGCAGTCCCGTGATTCCGGGCCCCAGCGCGAACGAGATATCGTTCACCGCCACGATGTTCCCATACCAGCGGCTGACGTTGATGACCGCGATCGGCGGCGCAGGCGCGCTCATGCCGCTATCCGCCCGAATCGCCGGATCACCAGCGCCGTGCCCGCGGCCGCGTATGCCGCCACGGCCGCCCCGTACGCCCACAACGGGATCTCCGCCAGGTCCTGCACCGAGTCCCGGTCTGGCTCCACGTCAAACACCCACAGCGTCGCGCCGTAGACGAAGTCGAATGGGCTCAGGAGCGCTGCCGCCCGACCTGCCCCGCCGACCTCGGTCACCAGGATCCCCGAAATCGGCCACGTCACCAGGAACCACGCCACCACCGCAATCGTCGCGTACGCCCTCCGTGCGGTCTGCGCCGCGATCGCCAGCGCGACCGCCCCCATCGCCGCAGCGATCCCCACCCCGCTGATGATCGTCCGGGGCATGTCTTTCCAGTTGTCACCCACGTAGTCCGCCAGGTCCTTGCTCGCCAGCCCGTTGCCCACCAGCAGCAGCGCCTGCGGCGCCAGCGTCAGCACCATCAACGCCGTCGCAAACGCCGCCAGCTTTGCCAGCGCATAGTCCCGCCGCTCCAGCGCTCGCGAAAAGTACAGCGAGAGCGTCCGCTGGCGCATGTCCCGTCCCGTGATCTCGGGGGCGATCGCCGCGCAGAACAGCGCGACCGGCACCTGCACAAACCCGAAGTAGTTCTCTGGCCGGATGACATCCACCTCGTCCGACACAATCGCGGCCACGCCCAACTGGATCAGCGCAGGCAGAAACGCGATCACCGTGATGACGATAGGGATGATCTTGCTCGATGCCCGCCGTCCGATCCCGAACGCCCCCCGCAGGGTGTAGAAGTACAGCGACAGCACCGCGTGCTGCCGTCCCAGGCGCAACCCGTCATACCTGCGGTAGCCCAGGTCATAGATGCTCCCGGTCCGTTGCTCAGCTGGCGGCATGCGCGGTCCCCCTCCCCGTGGGCCGGAACAGGTCCTCAAGGTTCTGCCGCCGCCGCTCCAGCCGGACCAGGCCGAACCCCAGGTCCGCGCAGCTATCCCGGATCAGGTCGAACGCGCGTTCGTCCCCCTCCAGCGCGACCAGCACCATCCGCCCCTCCACCTCGACGCGCAAACCTCGCTCCCGGAGGTTCGCCGCCAGCACCGCTGCTTCACCCTCCACTTCCACCGCCAGCACTCCCATCGCCGCCGTGAAGTCGCCCAGCGGGCCCTGTTGCAGGAGGTGCCCCCCGTCGATCACCACCAGGTACTCGCACACCCGCTCGATCTCCCCCAGCAGGTGCGATGCCATGATGATCGAGATCCCGAACTCCGCCCCCGTCCGCCGCACCAGGTCCAGCATTTCGTCCCGCCCCGCCGGGTCCAGCCCGTTCGTTGGTTCGTCCAGGAAGAGCACCCGCGGGTCGTGCACCAGCGCCTGCGCCAGCTTCACCCGCTGCTTCATGCCCGTCGAATAGCCCCGCATCTCCCGGTAGCGCTCCTCGAAGAGCCCCACGTGCCGCAACGTCTCCGCCGTCCGCTCCCGGGCCGCCGCCCGGGGGAGCCCGTTGATCTGCGCCATGTGCGCGACAAACTCGGTCGCGCTCACGTCGCCAGGCAGACAGTCGTGTTCCGGCATGTACCCCACATACTGCCGCAGCACTGGCCCTTCCCGGGCAATGTCATACCCCAGCACGGTCGCGTCGCCGCTTGTCGGTTCCAGCAGCCCCAGCAAGATCTTGATCAGCGTGCTCTTTCCCGCCCCGTTCGCCCCCACCAGCCCGGTGATGCCCGGCTCCACCACCAGGTCGAGCCCGTTCAGCGCCAGGACGGTTTCGCCGTACCGCTTCGTCAGTTGCTGCGTCTCGATGAGGGCCACCACGGCATCCTAGCAGGCCTCGTGCCGTGATCGAATCGCCCGGTTCCCAACCGCAAGGCATCGCCCATCAGGTCAGCCCAACGTAAAGGCCGCGCGCGTCTCAGGGGCCCCACCAGCTACCATCCGGGCCTGCGCTCTGGCCACAAGGCCGTTCGTGACCGATGGTACTGAGTGATGCCAGCTCTCCGCGTGCCCCGCATTCCGGGCTCCCACGCCGTCCGCATCCTCCTCGGCGCCACCTTCGTCGCCGGTGTCGCCGCGGTCATCGTCGCCCGCAACCCCGCTGGCTCGGACGCCGAGCAACAGCCTGCAAATGCCGTTCGCGCCGCCGCGGATGACCTGGCCACCAGCACGAGCACGGCCACCGGGAGCGGCGGGAATGCTCGCGAGTCACTCGTGGGCGGCATCGTCGATACGGACGAGGGTGCGGTCCTCAAGCCGGACCCGGCTCAGCTCCCCGATACCGCCCAGGCCGCGTCTGCCACCAGCCGTTTCGCCATGCCCCTCCGCGAGTGGAGCCGCGCCACCGACCGATACGGGGCGGCCAACCGGGGCCCCGGCCGCATCCACGGCGGCATCGACCTCGCCCTCGAGGGCCTCAGCCAATCCCCGGTCTATTCCGCCTGTACGGGCACCGTCTCCGAGGCCAGCTACTCGGGCGCCTACGGCAACCACATCTTCGTGGATTGCGGCGATGGCTGGACCACCCTCTACGGCCACCTCAGCCAGACCCTCGTTGAAAAGGGCGCCGCGGTCGACAACAACGCGGTCATCGGCATCACGGGCTCGTCCGGCTATTCCACCGGCGAACACCTCCACTTCGAGATCCGCTGGCAGGGCACGCCGGTCAACCCTGAGGACTACCTGGACTTCGGCATCGCCCCGGGCACTCCGCTCTCCGACGGTCCACTCTGGTTCCCCAACAGCAACACGCCCGTGCCCCCTCCCACCATCACCCCCACGCCCACCGACACCCCCACCCCGACCAACACCCCCACGATCACCCCGACTCCCACGATCACGCCGACTCCCACCTGGACCCCCACACCCACCCGCACCCCCCGCCCGCCAACGCGCGTCCCCACCCCGCTCCCCGTCGTCCACTAGCCACTCGCCTACGGGGCTTTGGCGCACGAAGCGTCGCAAAGGCCCCTGCTGCTGACCGGGCGCGGCGCAGATGAACGCCGGCAATGGTCAGTCAGAGATTGGGCAGCGGCCGCAGGCGCCCCGCGTGCAGTAGTCGCCATGGAGCAACAGGCCGCCCTGGAGGCGGGACGCCGAGGTGAACGGCGGGTGGTGCTCGCCGCCAAGCCAGGACTGGAGGCGTCCCAGGCGGCCATAGGTGCCCGGCGAGGGGAGCGCGCGCCAGGTCGCCTCGACGTCCGCCTCGGGGATGACCCCGGAGGCCAGGGCGACGGGGAGGATGGCGTTGACCGTCGCCTCGATGGCGGTCCCCCGCCCGATGCCCGGCGCCGCAGCATCCTTCCAGGTGAGGCCCGGCCCGAGCGCCGCTGGCCAGCCCGGTGCCGCGCCCTCCGGCCACCAGCGCGAGATGAGCGCGGCGGCCGATTCGAGACGCCGGCCCGGAGCGGCCATCGGCCGGAGACCCGCCCGGCGCAGCGCGAGAGGCGCGGCGGCCCCCTTGAGTGCCGCTCCCAGCGCCAGCGTGCGCGAAACTCCTGCCAGCGGTTCGGTTTCCAGCAACAGCGCAAGCGGCAGGCGCCGCGCGAGGGCCGCGAAGGGCTCGCGGTTCGCACTCCCGCCCAGCGTTTCGAGAAGGGCCGCGTACAGCGCCTGTCCCGGACCGTGTGCGGCGACGGCCGGGCTCACCCGGGCTACCTTGATCCGGAGGCGGCGGAGCCCCATGCGTTCGAGGACGTCGCCTGGAGCCAGGCCACGGGCCGTCGCGATCGCGCACGGCGGCGTGAACGGCGGCGGGAACGCCGTCCGCGGCTCCGCCTCGAGCACGAGCACCGGGATGAGCCGCCCGGAGCGGTGGAACGTGAATGCGCCGGGCTCGTCGTTGATGCCCGCCACGTGGAGCACCACCCCGCCATATGCGGCATCCGTCGCATGGCCGTGATGCCGCCAGCCGCTCGCCCGGAGGTGAATCTCGACATCGCCCCGGAGGAGGTCCCCGCCGGCATCGAGGATCGCCCCCGTGAAGTCCGGCCCCGGCCCGCCCGCGGGCGTCCCCGGGAA
>CAUJEQ010000099.1 GCA_963169135.1 Chloroflexota bacterium | reverse complement strand
CCAACGATGACGGTGAAGGGCGCCTCTGCCTGGCAGGAGCACTTGAAGTCGGTGAAGAAGACGGGGTAGGTGCCGCTCAGGGCGTAGGGGATGGTGAAGGTGAAGGTGGCCTCGCCGTTGGCGTCGGTCGTGCCAGTGGCGAGGATGGGGTCGCCGGGGATCTTGAAGATGACGGTGATTGGGTCGTTTGGCGGAGCTCCGCTGAGTTTCGCTTCGACGACGGTGCCGACGATGCCGGAGGTGGGGTTGAGGGTGACCACCTTCTCGGCGGCGAGGGCCGGGGTGGCCACCGCGGCAAGGCCGATGATGGTGGCTGCCACGAAGGCGAGAAGAGCACCGAAGCGTACCGTCATAACGTTCACTCCAACTTTATGTGGGGTAAGGAGCGTAGTCCTCTTCTCTCTGCATAGCAACCCGGTAAAGGCCCTATGTTCCGGGACACGCATGAGAACGTTTGTTCTATACTCTCTGCATTGTGGCCGGGTATGTAGAACTCCACGCCCACTCCTGCTGGTCGCTCCGCGAGGGCGCGAGCACGACGGATGAGCTGATCGACCGGGCGCTGGCGCTGGGCTACCCGGCGATGGCGCTGACCGACCACGACAACCTCTATGGGGCGATGGAGTACGCGCAGGCGGCGCGGGAGCGGGGACTGAAGCCGATCACGGGGTGCGAGCTGACTGTCAGGGAGGAGGGAGGAGGGAGGAGGGAGGAGCACGCCCCGCCGCCCGGCCCTGCCGGGGGAGGAGGGAGGAGGGAGGAGGGAGGAGTTGCCCCGCCGCTGCCGCCCCCCGGGGGAGGAGGGAGGAGGGAGGAGGGAGGAGTCCCCGCCCTACCGGCCCGTTCCGGGGCGCTCGCAACTCGCAACTCGCAACTCGCGCCTACGTCCCACCTGACGGTGCTGACGCAGGATGTGGAGGGGTACCGGAACCTGTGCCGGCTGCTGAGCCGGGCGTACCAGGTGCATGGCAAGGACGCCCCGATGGTGGAGCGGGAGTGGCTGTTCGAACACAACGCGGGGCTGGTGGTGCTCTCGGGGTGCCGGGATTCGGAGCTGGCGCGGCTGGCGGTTGCGGAGCCGCGGCGGGCGGCCGAACTTGCCGGGGAGTACCGCGATGTGTTTGGCGAACGCTATTTCGTTGAATTGCAGCACCACGACATGTTCGGCGATACGGAGCGGGTGGCGGCCTTGGCGGCGGTAGCGGAGCGTTGCGGGATAGAGGTGGTGGCGACTAACAACGTGCACTACCACGTGCGGACGCGGCACCGGCTGAACGATGTGCTGGTGGCGGTGCGGCACCGGCTGACACTCGACAGCTCGCACCGGGAGCGGCGTCCGAATTCGGAGTTTTTCCTGAAGAGCGCGGAGGAGATGGCGCGCCGCTTCGAGCGGTACCCGCGGGCGGTTGCGAACACGCTGGCGATCGCGGAGCGCTGCGCGTTCGACCTGACGCGCGACCTGCCGTATGAGCTGCCGGACTACCCGGTGCCGGAGGGGGCGACGCTCGACAGCTTTCTGCGGGGCGTGTGCGAGCGGGCGTTCCGGCGGAAGTACCCGCCAACCGACCCGTTCGGCGAAGAGGCGCGCGAACGTCTGGAGCGCGAGCTGTCGCTCATCGCAAAGCACGGGCTGGCCGGGTTCTTCCTGGTGTACTGGGACCTGCTGCAGCTGGTGAACGAGATCGCGGTAGAGGTGCGGGGCCGTGATGCGCGCCTTCAGCCAGATGAACGGCCGGTGGGCCGTGGGCGGGGGTCGTCGGTCAGTTCGATCGTGTGCTACCTCATCGGGCTGTCGCACATCGACCCGGTGCGGAACAACCTCTATCTCGAACGGTTCCTGAACGATGAACTGCACTCGCTGCCGGATATCGACCTGGACTTCCCGCGCGATATTCGCGACGAGGTGCTGCGGCGGATCTACGACCGCTACGGCGATGAGCACGCGGCGATCGTGGCGGCGTTC
Source organism: Chloroflexota bacterium (assembly GCA_963169135.1). GTDB lineage: Bacteria > Chloroflexota > Dehalococcoidia > Tepidiformales > Tepidiformaceae > Amarobacter. The sequence goes on along the minus strand of CAUJEQ010000099.1, from coordinate 14,682 downwards.
CCGACGTACCGGTTCCGGAGCGCGGTGCTGGATATCGGGAAGGCGCTGGGGCTGCCGGCGCCGGTGCTGGCGAAGCTGAACAAGCTGGGCGGTCCGTATTCGAGCGCGACGGCCATCGCCGAGGAGATGCGCAAGGTGCCGGAGCTGCGGACGCTGGTGGACGCGCCCATCTGGCGTGACATGGTGGAGCTGGCGGGGCAGGTGGCGGGCTTCCCGCGGCACATCGGGCAGCATGTCGGCGGGGTGATCGTCTCGTCCGAGCCGCTGTCATCGGTGGTGCCGGTGGAGCCCGCACGGATGGACGGGCGGTTCGTGTGCCAGTGGGATAAGGACTCGGCCGACGACGCGCGCTTCGTGAAGATCGACTTCCTGGCGCTGGGGATGCTCTCGGCGGTGGACGAATGCCTGGAGATCATCGAGGAGGAGCACGGGGTGCGGGTCGACCTGGGGCGGGTCCCGCACGACAGCCCGGAGATCTACGCGTCGATCCGCGAGGGCGACACGATGGGGGTGTTCCAGATCGAGAGCCGGGCGCAGGTGCAGACGCTGCCGCGGACGCAGCCGAACAACCTGGATGACCTGGCGGTGCAGGTCGCGATCATCCGGCCGGGGCCGATCATGGCGGGGGCGTTCCGTCCGTACATGGAATACCGCGAGCGGCTGGCCCGGGGCGAGGCTATCGAAGTGGACTACGGGCACCCGGAGCTGGGGCCGCTGCTGGAGCACTGCCTGGGCGAGACACTCGGACACGTGCTCTACCAGGACCAGGTGCTGCAGATTTCCTGCGCGGTGGCGGGCTTTACTCCTGGGCAAGCGGACCGCCTGCGTCGGGCGATGAGCCGCAAGCGCTCGTCCGACGCCATGCAGGCGCTGGCGGCCGAGTTCTACGCCGGGGCCGAGCGCATGGGGGTGAGCCGCGAGGCGGCGAAAGTGGCGTTCGACAAGATGGCGGCGTTCGCGGCGTTCGGGTTCCCGAAGAGCCATGCGGTGGCGTTCGCGCTGCTGGCGTATGAATCGGCGTGGCTGCGCTATCACTACCCGGCGGCGTACTACTGCTCGCTGTTCAACGCTCAGCCTATGGGGTTCTACTCGGTGGAGGTGCTGACGCAGGACGCGGCGCGTCACGGGATCGCGACGTTGCCGCCGTCGATCAACGCGAGCCGGGCGGGGGCCCGGCCGGAGCAGGGGGACATCCGGCTGGGGCTGCAGCAGGTGAAAGGGCTGGGCGGAGGCTGGCAGGACATTCGCCAGCACCCGCGAGGGCAGGGCTACACCACGCTACCGGAGCGGATCGTGGCAGAGCGGCAGGCGAACGGACCGTACCGTTCGCTGCGAGACCTCCTGGTGCGAGCGCGGGTGAGCCGGGAGCAGGCGGAGACGCTCATCCGGGCGGGGGCGCTGGAGGAGTTCGGGTTGCCCCGGCGGGAGTTGCTCTGGCAGCTGGGGCTGCTCACGGAGGCGGCCGTGGCCAGCCGCGATGCCGCGCGCGAGAACCAGCTGGCGTTGCCGCTGCCGACGGAGCAGGACATGGCCGAGCTGCCGGCGCTTTCGGCGTGGCAGGAGCTGGCCTGGGATCACGATCGGCTGGGGCTGAGCCCGGGGCGCCACCCGATGTCGCTGGTGCGGCCACTGCTGCACGAGGGGCTCATCACGAGCCGGCACCTGGGCGGGGTGGGCAACCCGAACCGGCTGCCGCAGGGGATGATCGTGGAGATGGCCGGGATGGTGGTGACCCGGCAGCGCCCGCAGACGGCCAGCGGCGTGATGTTCATGCTGCTGGAGGACGAGTTCGGGCTGGCGAACCTGGTGATCTATACGGCCTTGCAGGAGCGGCAGCGCGAACTGGTGCGGGGTACGCCGTTCGTGATCGTGCGGGGGCGGGTGGATAACGAGCAGAGCGGCTTCCCGAACATCATCGCTGAGCACTTCCGGCCGTGCCCGCTGCCGGGCTTCATCGAGACGCCGGTCTCGCACGACTTCGGGTAGGGGGTTAGCGGCTGGCTGCGAGTTCCTCGGCGATGGCGTCGCCCACAATGGTGATGGCGCGCTCGATGGTGGCCGGGTCGGCGGCGGTGAAGTTCATCCGGAAGGTGTTCTGTTTGCCTTCGGGGTTCACGTAGAAGTACTTGCCCGGCACGAAGGCGACGCCGCGTTCGAGGATGCGGAGCTGGAGGGCTTCGGCGTCGAAGCCGGGCGGGCCCTCGACCCAGATGAACATGCCGCCTTCGGGGCGCGTGTAGAAGAAGTCTTCGGGCAGGTGGGCGGCGAGGGCGTCGATCATCGCCTGCTGGCGAGGGCGGTAGATGTCGAGGATGCGGGGCAGCTGGCGCTCCAGGTAGCCCGCCGAGATGTACTCGGCGGCGAGCGCCTGGGCGAAGGTGCTGGTGTGAAGGTCGACCCCCTGGCGAGCGGTAACCATCCAGCGCTGGATGGGCGCGGGCGCCACGCAGAGGCCGACGCGGAGGCCGGGGGCAAACGTCTTCGAGAGCGTGCTGGAGTAGACGACGTTCCCCGGGGCGAGCGACTTGATTGGCGGCACGGGGGTGCCGGTGTAGCGGAGGTCGCTATAGGGGTCGTCTTCGAGCAGGAGGGCGTTGTGCTTGCGCAGGATTTGGGCGACCGCATGGCGGCGGTCGAGGGGAAGGGTACGGCCGGTGGGGTTCTGGAAGGTGGGGACGAGGTAGACGAACTTCACGTGCTGGGCCGCGAGCACGCGGTCGAGGGACTCGGGGATGAGGCCATCCGCGTCGGTCTCGATTTCAGCGTAGCGGGGTTCGTAGGGGTTGAAGGCCTGGAGCGCGCCAAGGTAGGTCGGTGCTTCGACGGCAACCACGTCGCCGGGAGAGATGAGGATCTTGCCGATGCCGTCGAGGATGCCCTGGGAGCCGCTGAAGATGGTGATGCCCTCGGCGGTGGCCTGGACGCCGCGCGCGGCGAGGTGGGGGACGAGGGCCTCGCGCAGGGGGAGGAAGCCCTCGCTGGCGTCGTACTGGAGCGCCTGGGCGCCGTATTTCGCGAGGACGGCGCCGGTGAGCTCTTCCATGATCTCGAGGGGGAAGCTCTCGGCGGCAGGGAGGCCCCCGGCGAGGGAGACCATGCCGGGCGAGGAGGCGACCTTGAGGATTTCGCGAATGGCGCTGGCCTGCATGGTGTGGGTGCGGTGGGCGAGCAGGCTGTCGTAGTCCATGGGTGGGCCAAGGATAGCACCGGGAGGGCTGACGCTCTGTGGAGCAGTGCCCAGTGGGGGCGCCGTCTGGTACGCTCCGCGCATGCAACGGACGATCCAGGCAATCATCCGGCCCGGTGAACAGTCGGGGTATGTCGCGGAGTGCCCCCAGCTCAGCGTGGTGACCCAGGGTGCGACGCTGGACGAGGTAGCCGCGAATCTGAAAGAGGCCGTGGAGCTCGCGCTGGAGGGAGAGGACCTGGCAGCGCTGGGGCTCGCGGCTGAGCCGGCGATCGTTGTTACGTTCGAGCTGGAACCGGCGGTTGCGTAGGCTTCGGCCCCTGTCTGGCACCGGTGTGGTGACCATTCTCGAACGGTTTGGGTTTGAGGCGGTCTCTCAGCGGGGTAGCCATATTAAGCTGCGGCGTGTGACCGCGGACGGTGAGAGGCAGACGCTTGTCGTGCCAAACCGCCGCTGTTCTTCGCGGAGTAGTGGCGAGGTTACGGGCGATGGTGGCGGATTATCCGGCGCGGCCGCGGAGGATGCTGCCGCCATCGCGCGGGCCTTCGTAGGGCTGGGCGTACCAGGTGCCGGTCACGAGGTCGCAGAAGACGGTAAGGCGGCGGCCGGACTCGAGGTCGACGACGAAGTAGCGGCGGGCGATCTCGTCGCGCCACCATTCGTCGTCGATGCGCCAGCTATCGGCGATGGCGCGGACGCGCTGGTAGCGGCCCTGCCAGACGGCGGCGGTGGGTTCGCCGGCGGGTGTGGCCTCGACGGCGGCGGGCCTGGGCTGGTTCAGGAGCCGAAGGCCACCAGGGCCAGCTGGCGTTCGGGGATTCTCGACCATGGTTGCACCTCCACGATGCGGTAGACCTGGGGGCCACCGGCGCGGGCGGAGAGCTGTTCGATCGCCTGTCCGAGTTCGCGCTGGCGGCGGGGGCCAATCTGCCAGAGGTTGGCCTGGTGGGCGTATTCGCTGCAGATGCCCGAGAGGGTGACGCCCACGCTGGCGGCGGCTGCATCGAGGGCGAGCCGGTCGAGCTTGCTCCGCAGGACGAAGAGCATGTGGCGGGCGTCGCTCGTTGGTTCGCGGAAGACGACGCGGCGGGCGACCTGTTCACCGCTTTCGAGGCCGAGCCACCAGTCGAGCCGGCGGACGGTCTGACCGCGGACGGCGGGGTGGGCCAGGGCGCGGTTGAGGAGCGCTTCGGTGCCGACGAGCAGCGGCTCGATGGAGGCGGCTGGCGCGGGGAGGTCCAGCTCCTCGGTGATGCGCACCTCTTCGCGGCGGGCGACGATGCGGGCGTGGTCGCGGCCGTTGGCGAGGTTCCATGCGCGTCGGCCGTCGGGGCCGAACTGGGCCTGGAGGGCGGAGAGGGGGATATCAGCTACCTGGCCGACGCGTTCGAGCCCGAAGAGGCGCAGGCGGACGTGCATCACGGGGTCAACCGGGAGCACCTCGACGGGGACATGGGCGAGGAAGTCGCGCTCCTGGCCCGCGGGGACGAGCACCCACCCGGTTTTGGGCGATTTCGTGGCTGGTGAGCCGGGGGCGGGTGGCGCCGTGCCCATCACGGGGAGGGCGCTGGCGGCGGCGTGGGCCGGGAAGAGGCTGCTCGCGGCCCCCAGCCAGGCCCCCAGCCCAGTTTCAGCGCTGACCGATTCGAGGAGTTCGGCGAGGTATTGCTCATCGCTCATCTTCGCGAGGCGGGCGAGGCCCCGGACCTCGAAGTGGATGTGGCCGGGGGCGACGACCTCGACCAGGGGGCTTCGGGCCTCGATGAGGTCTGTCAGGCGGGCGGCTTCGGTGTGGGCGAAGGCTTCCTGGAGGGGGAGGAAGACGGCGTTGGGGCAGAGCGCGAGAGCCCGCCGGAGGGTGGTGCCGATGGTGACGCCCGCGGCGGCTGCTTCGGCGGAGCAGGCGGTGACCTGGGCGTGCTCTTCGGGGGCGCCGCCGACCACGACCGGGCGTTTGGCCAGTTCGGGGTGGTCGCGCCGGGCGAGCGCAATGAGGAAGTTGGGTACCTGGAGACAGGCAGAGTCCATCGGATCTGCGAGTGTAGAACAAACGTTCTAAACTCTCCAGAGCCGGAGTGTGAAGATTTCGCGCGTGTCGTCAGTCGAGTGGCGGGGCCATGGCGATGGCTTCGGCATCGCTCGCCGAGGCGGGGGCCACACCAGCTGCTTCGAGGGTGGCTTGGAAGGAGGCGATGGCGACCTCGATCTGGCTGTCGTCGGGGACCTTCGTGGTGAGGGCCTGGAGGGCGAGGTTTGGGACGAACATGGCGTGGACGAACCAGTTACCGCCGTAGCGGGCGCCGATGCGGAGGATCTCGTAGCTGATGCCGGCGACAAGGGGCATGAAGACGATGCGCGAAGCGGTACGGATGAGAATGCCCTCATCGACGAGGAGGTCGAAGACGAAGAAGGTGATGAGGGCGACGAAGACGACGACGAGCAGGAAGCTGGTGCCGCAGCGCGTGTGCTCCTTGGGGAAGGGGCGGACTTCGGCGGGGACCAGTTGCTTGCCTGCTTCGTAGGCGTGGATGGTCATGTGTTCGGCGCCGTGGTACTGGAAGACGCGGCGGATATCGGGGATGAGGCCGATGAGGGCGATGTAGCCGACAAACAGGACCAGGCGGAGGACGCCCTCGACGGCGACGATCCAGAAGCGGTGGACATCGAAGGCTTCGAGGAGGTTGGCGAGGAGGATGGGGCCGGCGAAGAAGATGCCGACCACAAAGAGGATGGCAAGGGCCATGGTCCCCCAGAGGACTTTTTCGGGGAACTCGACCTGTTCGCCGTTCTCGTCGACTTCTTCTTCGAAGGCAATGCGGGAGGAGTAGTTGAGGGCGCGCATGCCGAGGGCCATGGTTTCCCAGAGGACGACAACGCCGCGGAGGAAGGGGATACGGCGGGAGCGGCCGGTGTAGATGCCGGTGAGGCGCTCGGAGTGGGTGACGATGTGGCCCTTGGGGTGGCGGACGGCGACGGCCATGTGCTCGGGACCGCGGATCATCACGCCTTCGATGACGGCCTGGCCGCCGAAGTAGACGTTTGCCGGCTGTGGAGACGTCGCGTCCGTCATGGTTACTCCGAGAAATGAAAAGGGGCGCACGAGGCGCCCCGGTATTGTGCGGTTTCCGCGCGTTAGCTGCCGCGCTGGAAGCGGCGGTTGAAGCGTTCGACGCGGCCCGCGGTGTCGACGATGCGCTGTTCGCCCGTGAAGAACGGGTGGCAGGCGCTGCAGACATCGAGGTGCATGGACGACTTGGTCGAGCGGGTCTTGAACTCGCTGCCGCATGAGCAAGTAATCGTGGCTTCCTGGTAGTTGGGGTGGATCCCGGCCTTCATGGTCCCTTCCTTAGCTTTCGGCCTGTGCGTAAACGCTGATTTTCTTGCGGCGGCCCTTGGCGAACGGCTCGAACTTCACCTTCCCATCGATGAGCGAGAAGATCGTGTAGTCGCGGCCGAGGCCGACGTTGCTGCCAGGGTGGAAGCGGGTTCCGCGCTGGCGGAGGATGATCGAGCCGGGCTTCACGACTTCGCCATCGAAGTGCTTGACGCCGAGGCGCTGGGAATTGCTATCGCGGCCGTTCTTAGAGCTGGAAACGCCTTTCTTGTGCGCCATTGTGCCTAACCCTTCGAAATCGACTCGACGACGAGCCGAGTGACCTGTTGCCGGTGGCCGAACTTGCGGCGGTACCGGATCTTGTTTTTGTACTTCATGAACACGAGCTTCGGCGCGCGGCCGTGCTGGGTGATGCGCGCGCGGACGGCGGCACCCTCGACGAGCGGCTTCCCGACGGTCACGTTCGGTCCATCGAGGACCATCATGACGTCGAGGTTCACCGTATCGCCCGGTTCGCCTTCGATCCGGCTCATTTCAAACTCTTGCCCCTCTACGAGGCGCAACTGACGCCCATCGGCGCGTACGATCGCTTCCATTTCTAACTCCAGGAAATCCGTGGACAGCTTTCCAGTCTGGTGCTGTCCGCGGATTCAGTCAACGACTTGGTGCCGTTGGGGTGGTCTTACCCGTCGGCGCGGGTCTGGTTGCCGCCTTCCCAGGCGAGCCCCGGGGCTGGCTTGGGTTCGAACGACGGACGCCGGGGCGATTCGTCGCTGGCGGCGGGCGGCATGGGCGGTTCGGGTGCGGCCTCGAGGTCGGATGGCGGCCAGGGCTCGTTCGGGTCGCTGTTCAGTAGCCGTGCGAGCGTATCGCCTTCGAGGGTCTCGACTTCCATGAGGACGCCGGCGAGCTTGTCGAGCAGCGGGCGATGGTCATTCAGGATGCTGGTGGCGACGATGTGCGCGTCATCGATGAGGGTGCGGACCTCGTCGTCGATGCTTTCGGCGACCTTTTCGCTGTAGTCGCGGGTCTCGGAGATCTCGCGCCCAAGGAAGACGAGCTCCTCGCTTTTGCCGAAGGTGCGGGGCCCGAGCTTCTTGCTCATGCCCCAGCGGGTAACCATGGAGCGGGCGATGCGGGTGACCTGCTGGATGTCGCTGGAAGGGCCGGTGGAGGCTTCGCCGAAGACGATCTCTTCGGCGGCGAGGCCCCCCAGGGCGCTGGCCATACGGTCCTTGAACATCGCGGGGGTGTGATAGCTGGTGTCCTCGCCGATGAAGCGGGTGTGGCCGCCGCTCATGCCGCGGGAGACGATGGTGACCTTGTGCACCGGGTCGTGGTGCTCAAGGAAGTGGGCGACGATGGTGTGGCCGCCTTCGTGGTAGGCGGTCACCTTCTTTTCGAGTTCGGACATCACCTTGCTCTTGCGCTCGGGGCCGAGCATGACGCGGTCGACCGCCTCCTCGAACTCCTTCATGGTGATGATTTTCTTGTTGCGCCGGGCGGCGAGGATGGCCGCCTCGTTGACCAGGTTGGCCAGGTCGGCACCGCTGAAACCGGCGGTGGCCTTGGAGAGGATGGAAAGTTTCACGTCGTCGGCGATGGGCTTGCCCTTGGCGTGGACGCCGAGGATGGCCTCGCGGCCCTTCACGTCGGGCGCATCGAGGATGACCTTGCGGTCGAAGCGGCCCGGGCGGAGAAGGGCGGGATCGAGGATGTCGGGCCGGTTGGTCGCGGCGATGACGATGACGTTGGTGCCGGTATCGAAGCCGTCCATCTCGACCAGGATCTGGTTGAGGGTCTGTTCGCGCTCGTCGTGGCTGCCGCCCAGGCCGGCGCCCCGCTGGCGGCCGACCGCGTCGATTTCGTCGACGAAGACGATGCACGGGGCATTTTTCTTTGCCTGGTCGAACAGGTCGCGGACGCGGCTGGCGCCGACGCCGACGAACATCTCGACGAACTCAGAGCCGGAGATGCTGAAGAACGGCACGCCCGCTTCGCCGGCGACGGCGCGGGAGAGGAGGGTCTTGCCGGTACCGGGAGGGCCGACGAGGAGGACCCCCTTGGGGATGCGCGCGCCGAGGGCCGCGAATTTTTCGGGGTACTTGAGGAACTCGACGACTTCGGCGAGCTCCTCTTTGGATTCATCGACGCCCGCGACATCAGCGAAGGTGACGGTGACCTTGCTGCCGGTGAAGAGGCGGGCGCGGCTCTTGCCAAAGCTCATGGCCTGGGAATTGGACCCCTGGGCCTGCCGCATGATGAGGAGGAGGAAGAGACCGAAGAGCAGGAACGGCAGGATGTTGAGCAGCAGGCCGAGCCACGGCCCGAAGCCGGAGCTGTCCTTGTACTCGAGGTTGACGGCGGCGACACCGGCGCCGGAACCAGCCGGGCGGCTCAGGGCCACGCCCGCGTCGGCGAGGAGCTTTTCGATCTCCGAGTTGGGGCCGATCTTGGAGGACTTGACCTCGGGGTCCACCGCGCTGCCCGAGGTGAGGTACGTGACGGTCAGGTTTCGGCCATCGACCTCGATCTTTTGGACAAGCCCGTTCTTGGCATCCTCGACTACCTGGCCGTAGCCGATCTTCTGGTGGTCGTCACCGCTCGAGAAGAATGCGAAGACGATGGCGATGACTGCTACGAGGATGAGCAAGTAGATGAAACTGTTGCGTAGCCAGCGGGAATACAAAGGCGATCTCCGGTTTCGCGGACGGGGACCCGCGCCAATGGTTCGAGTATAGCAGACACTCCCAGCCCCTCCCGGGGCAGGTGGTAAGCGCGCCTATACTCGTGGAGGCCAGGCCGTGATGGCGGATGCCCTCACCATTCAGGTACGCCGCAAACACTGGATTGGCACAGGGGGATGGCACTGAAGTTGGAACGGAACAGGGGCGTCTTCTCCCATTTCGCGCGCAACCCTTACGCTTTTCCTATTCGTTCGTCCGAAGGAGTCCTCATGAAGCTCGCGTTCGTTGGAGGCACCGGCCCGGAGGGCCTGGGTCTCGCCATGCGGTTTGCCAAGGCCGGCCACGAAGTGGCCATCGGTTCTCGTTCGAAGGAGCGCGGCGACGAGGGCGCCCAGAAGATCGCGGAGGCGGTGCCCGGGGCGAAGGCGTCCGGTGGGGCGAATGCCGATGTGGTTGCGGACGCCGACGTGGTGTTCCTGACGTTCCCGTACAGCGGCCAGCAGGCAACGCTCGAGGCGCTGGGGCCGGCGCTCGACGGGAAGATCTTGTGCAACGTGGTGGCCCCGCTTGAGTTCCAGCAGGGCGTGGGCGCGGTAGCCCTGGACGTGCCCGGCAACAGCGCGCTCCAGGAGGCGATCGCTCAGCTGCCGAAGGCGCGGGTGGTTTCGGCGTTCCAGAACATGAGCGCGGAAGAGTTGCAGCACCTGGATCGCCCCATCGAGGCCGACGTGCTCGTCTGCGGGCGGGATGCCGAGGCGAAGCAGGTGGTCATCGGCCTCGCGGACCAGATCGCGGGGGTGCGCGGGATCGATGCGGGGGGCCCATCGCAGAGCCGGTACGTGGAGATGATGACCTCGCTGCTCATCAACCTGAACCGGAAACACAAGACCCAGTCGACCATCCGAATCGTGGGGCTCTGAACCCCGGGCGCTGGCTTACACATCTGGCGCGACTCGGCCACAATGGCCGCACAACCTCGACAAGGCGGCGCTCTCATGCCCGGACTCTCCATCTTCGGTATCCCAGGCCTCCCCGAGATCACGGCGGGGATGGACCTCGCCGGGAGCATCCACGCGGCGGCGGCGGCGGCCGGCACACCGCTGGAATCGGGCGATATTCTCGTCATAACGTCCAAAATCGTCTCAAAGGCCGAGGGGCGTGTGGTCGACTTGTCGACGGTCGACGTGTCGCCGTTCGCGCGGCAATACGCGGAGAAGTGGGAGAAGGACCCGGCGGTGATCGAACTGGTGCTGCGTGAGTCGCGGCGGGTAGTGCGCCAGGTCGGGCCGGTGCTGATCACCGAAACGCGGCACGGGTTCGTCTGCGCGAACGCGGGGATCGACCAGTCGAGTTCGGGCGGCCATGGCCTGGCCGTGTTGCTGCCGGTCGACCCGGACGCGAGTGCGAAGCGGGTGCGGACGGCGCTCGAGGCGAAGGGCGTGGACGTGGCGGTGATCATTTCGGACACGTTCGGGCGTCCGTGGCGCGAAGCGCAGACCGACATCGCCATCGGGATCGCGGGGATGCAACCGGTGACGAGCTATATCGGGCAGGTGGACCCGCACGGGCACGAATTCCGCGTGCAGGCGCTGTGCACGGCCGACGAAGTGGCGGGGGCGGCCGAGCTGGTGAAGGGGAACATTTCGCGGGTGCCCTGTGCCGTGGTGCGGGGGCTGTCCTGGGAGGCGGACGAGACGGCGACGATGCAATCGATCATCCGCGACTCGGAGCGGGACCTGTTCAGGTAGGGCCGGGGCTCCTGAGGACGGACTCCCAATCGGCCCGCCGGGGACGGACTCGGAACTCCGTGATCAGCATGAACATGAACGACTCCAGATCGAGCCGCGGAGCAGGTAGGTGGGCTCGCCTCTGCGGTGTGAGCAATTCACCTGACGCGGGCCCGAGATGATAGTGCCCGTCGAGAAAGCGGCCATCATGGCGATGGAAGGCGAGCAACTCTTTCCCGGAGACCGAATCGAGCAGGACGTAGTGGCACCCGGTGAGAAGGAGGTGTTCATCGCCAGCGGCCCACCACTCCCGAATCCTGAGGGTGAGGCGAAGCGGTTCCGTTCGCAGCGGCTCACCGTGGCCGGCCTGGATGAAGCCCGCGACTGGACGCTTGATATCGACCCAATGTCGAACATGTTCCGAACTACAAACCGCCACAGGCCGCCGGACATGCTCGGCCCGGGAAGTGACGCCCGCTCGGAATTCCCGCACGTTCACTGCTTCGGCGCGAGCCCCCCGAGAAAGAACGCGACACGCCAGACCGCCTCGGTGTCCTGGTCAGCGTACTCGCCGCGTTGCCATCGGCGCCGGAACTCTTCGGCAGAGATGCCCAGCGAGGCCCGGGACTCCGCGTCGAACGCCAGTTCCACCTGTTCGGGCGTGAGTTCGACAACACCATCGGAAGTCGCGTCGTCAGAGAGTGGTCTCGCGGTCATCGCCATGTCCTCATGCGGAGCATACCACCGGCGGTGCGGGCGTCCGATCTCCTACACCCGGGGACGGACCGTCTCGACGACGGAGGCGCCGCGCTGGAGCTGCCGGGGGTTGAGCGTCACCAGCCGGTCGCCCAGGGTTTCGGCGACCGCGAAGTAGATGGCGTCGCTGCCCCGGAGCTGGTGCTCGGCGGCGAGCGTCGCGGCGCGCTCGGCGAGCGGAAGGGCGACCGGGAGCAGCTCGAAGAGCGGCGAGTGGCGGACGTGGGCCTCCACATCGCGGGCGAGCTGCTTGTCGCCGGTGCCGGTGGCGATCGCGGCAGAGACCTCGGCGAGCACCGTGACTGGCGCGCGGAGGGGCTCGCCATCGGCCACGGCCTGGCGGAACCACGCGATGGTGGAGTTGTGGAGGCGGTCGCGCGTGTTGAAGAGCGAAACGAGGACGCTGGCATCGACAGTGGCCACGGCTAGTCCTCCTCGCCAATGGGGACGCGTCCGCGCCGGGGATTTTCGGAGATATCGTCGACATCGGGGACGCTCATCCATGCTTCGCCCACGGCGCCGGCGAGGCGTTCGATGGCGGCCATTTCGGAAGCCGCCTGGGAGCGCTGCATGCCGGCGATGTCGCGGTCGGCGTAGGGGCGCAGGGTGGCGACAGGCTGGCCATTGACGGTGATGACGTAGAGGGCATGCTGATCGCGCACGGCGCGGACGATCTGGGTGGCCTCGTTCTTTAGCTGGCGGACGCCGATTGTCTTCACGCTCGCGCATCTCTCCCCGAAAAGTAGCCACATAGTGGCCACTTCTCCTGTAATCGGTCAACTGTTGGCAGGTTTCGCACGGCGCTTTCGCGCCCCGTATGCTTTTGCGTATGCCTTCCCTGATGGACATCCCGGTCGAACGAGACGTGCCGATACCAAGGCGCGACGGCAAGATCCTGCGGGCCGATGTGTCCCGCCCCGAAGCCGAGGGTGACTACCTGCATCCTGACGGGACCGCCATGAACCGGGCCGACGGAATCATCCTGGTGCGCTGCCGGGGTGAGTTCGCGCGGGCGGAGCTGCTCCAGCCGGGTACCCCGGTCGAAGTGACGGTCGACCTCGCAGGAACGTCGAACGTGTTCCTTGCCGGCCACCGCATCCGGCTCGCGGTCAGCAGCTCGAACTTCCCGCGGGTCGACCGGAACACGAACACCGGTGGGCTTATTGCGACGGACCATGCCCTCGAAGTCGTTTTTCACGACACCTGGCGCCCGAGTCACATCATGCTGCCAATGCTCGCGCGGCCATGAGTCAGGCGATACATGTGAAGTTGCTTCGGCCGGGCGCACGAGTGCCCTCGCGAGCCACCGAATTCGCCTCGGGGTTCGATATCCATGCGTGCCTGGATGATGGGCCCATGGTAGTCGGGCAGCGGCCGGTGATGGTCCCGACCGGGCTGGCGATGGAGGTGCCCTGGGGGCTCGACGCGCAGTTCCGCCCCCGCAGCGGGCTCGCGCGGCAAGGCGTGCTGGCGACGTTCGGGACGCTCGATGCGGACTACCGTGGCGAGATCATGATTACGCTGTACACGGTTGCGCCCGGCATCGAGCACAAAGTGCACGACGGGGACCGGATCGCCCAGCTGGTGGTCACGCGGCTCGCGGATGTCTCGTTTGAGGAAGCGGAAGTACTATCAGACACGAAGCGCGGGGCCGGCGGACACGGGAGCACGGGGCGTTAGGCGCCCTCGCCAGGGTGGAACATAAAGGCCGATCCGGTATCGTGAGAAAGTTACGCCCACAGAGGTTCTTGATATGGCTTACGAACTTGACGCGCTCATCCCGAACGAAGCGCGAACCGGTCTTCCAGATTTCGGAAGCGGCGATACCGTCCGCGTCCACGCGAAGGTTGTCGAAGGCGACAAAGAGCGCATCCAGGTGTTCGAAGGGGTCGTCATCCGGAGGCGGATGAAGGGCCTGGTCTCGAACTTCACGGTGCGGAAGATCGCGAGCGGCGTGGGTGTGGAGCGCACGTTCCCGATCAACAGCCCGCGTGTTGACAAGATCGAGGTGATCCGGCGCGGCAAGGTCCGCCGGAAGAACCTCTACTACCTGCGCGGCCTGACGGGCAAGGCTGCCCGGATCAAGGAGAAGCGGTTCTAGACCGCATCCCGCATTGCGACCAAATGGCCCCGGCGACAATCGCCGGGGCCATTTTGATGTGACGCAGGTGTCCGTTACAGGCCGGGTGCTCCGGTGCCCGGGGCGGGCACGGGCTCGGGTGGCCCGGCAGGTCCCGGCGGACCCGTGCCCGTTGACCCCAGGGGCACCTGCCCGGGAGGGCCACCCTGCACGGTCCTCCGCAGGGGGAGCTCCGGCATCGCGATGGCGAAAACCGCACACACCAGGGCGGCGCCGAAAGCCGCCAGGTAGATGTTCCGAATGGCGGAAACGACGCTCTCGCCCTGGGCTGAGCGAGCTCGTTCGAGGATGGCTTCGCCGCCGTCGAAGGTGAGCACCTGGGCCTCGATGCGGGCGTACTGCTGGTCGTTGAGCTTCACCGTCGGGTCATCGAGCTGGGCGGTGATGATTGGGCCGACGGTGGCGCGATCTTCGGCGCTGAAGCGCTCCGCGAACTGGGAGTGGTAGGTGTTCGCGAGGATGGCGCCGAACACCGCGATGCCGAGCACGCTGCCGATCTGGCGGAAGAACTGGCTCGATGAAGTTGCCACACCGATGTACTGATAGCTGACGGCATTCTGGACGACGACCGACATGGTCGGGAGGACGAGCCCGAATCCAAGCCCCAGGACGACCATGATGGCGCTGATGTGCCAGAGCTTCGTTTCCAGGCTGAGCTGGGTGAGCATGCCCAGGGCGATGGCGATGAGGACCGTGCCGAACACGGTCTGCCACCGGTACTTGCCGGTACGAGAGATCAACCAGCCGCCGATGATACTGGTGGTCAGGACGCCAAGGCTCTGGGGCATCGAGATCACGCCGGAAGTCGTGGCCGAGGCGTCGAGCGCGGTCTGGACATAGATGCCAAGAA
>CAUJEQ010000098.1 GCA_963169135.1 Chloroflexota bacterium | reverse complement strand
CCGACCGCGGCGACATGCTCCACCGCCCCATCGGCGAGATCTTCGAAGCCATCCGCGACTTCAAGGTCGCCCGCTTCGACGGCAAGATCGTTGGTTGCGGCTCTCTCCACATCATGGGCTCCGACCTCGCCGAGGTCCGTTCCCTGGCGGTCTCCGAGGACGTGCAGGGCAAGGGCGTCGGCGCCGCAATCGTCGCGGCCTGTGTCGATGACGCCCGCGCGTTTGGGCTCGAGCGCGTGTTCGCCCTGACCTACCGGCCCGGCTTCTTCGAAAAAGTCGGCTTCCGCCTGGCGAACGTGATGGAGTTTCCCCAGAAAGTCTGGAACGAGTGCGTGCGCTGCCCGTTCTTCACCAACTGCAAGGAAGTGGCCGTGGTGGTGGACCTCGTGGAGGGCGCGGACCTCTCGGTGACGGTCGCCGGTTAGCAGCAGCCGGCCGCGAACGTCTCCATTGCGGCTTCGGGCAGGGTCGCGCCGTTGAGTCCCGTACCCGTTGCCGCCGAGACGGTCACCGAAAACTCACGGGGCGCGCCCGGCAGCCGGTTCAGGTGGTGCACCAGCCGCGCGGCGACAGCGCCCGCGGCCGTGACGCCGGTCCCCTGGAGCACGATGCCGAAGGTGGCGTCATCGAGCCGCCCCACCGCATCCGTCGGCCGCGTGAGTTCGCGGAGGCGCGCCGCAACGGCCCGGAGCATCGGCGCATTCAGTTCATCGGCTTCGACGTGCACCGCGAGGAACGATAAAGGCATGGACGGCGCCAGGCTGCCGACCATCTCCAGCCGGGCAAGCAACGCTGCGCGGGTGGCTGTGCCCGTCAGGTGGTCGCGGTCCGCATCCGGCAGCAGCTCGGGATGAATCCGGGTGGGCTCTGCCGCGGTCGTGATGAGTGGCTGGCCTGCGCCAATGAGTCTGAGGTGCGAAGGAAACCGGGTGACCACCATGAGAGGACCGCCGTGCGTGTTGGCGGGATTGTCCTACGCCTCATCGGTGCCGGAGATAGGCCGTTCCCCTACCGCCGCTGAGGTTGTCCCCGATTCGACCGGGATGCTTGCCCCCGGTTTCGGAGTGTGCCCGCCGTCGCCCATGATGTGCTTGCGCCGGGCCCAGAAGTACGCCGCGCTGACCAGGATGACGCCTACCCAGACGCCACCGGCCACCAGAGTGATCCGTGGGTCGCGTCCCAACCCATCGCCAGCCACCACCGTCAGCCCGGTGGGGAACAGCATCCCGAGGAAGCTGTAGACGATGAACACGCGGAATGGGACGGCGGTCATCCCCGCAACGAAGCTCACCCAGTCGAAGTTGACCGCCGGGATCATGCGGGACCAGAACACGACCCGGCCGCCCATGTCCTCGACCAGCGTGTCGAGCCGGTTCGCCAGTTTGTGACCGATGAGCCTGGGGAGATGCTTCCGGCCCACCCTGCGGGCAATCCAGAACGCCAGCGCCGAACCGAGCGTCAGGCCCGCCATACAATAGGCGGTGCCCAGGACGGGTCCCCAGACGATCCCCGCCGCGATGTAGATGGGCGCATTCGGCACGGGCGCGAACAGGACGGAGAGCGCCATCACCAGGATGAACACGATCGGCGCCAGCACCCCTCGCTCCTCCACCCACTCCTGGAACGGTTCCGCGTCGATCTTGTAGGAGAGCCCGAAGTATTCGGTGGTGACGACGTACAGGACCGCCGTGAACAGGAACGCAACGACGATCCCCCCGACTACCTTCTTTCGCAGAAGCAACGGAGTCTCTTCCGCTTGGAAGACTATCGCGTCCAGGTTGGCGTCGGTCGGGTCAGGCAAGCGCGCGCACCCGTTCGAGATGTTGGAGTAGGTAGGTGTTCACCTCCACCGGCGCTTCCTGCTGAACCCAGTGCGAGACGCCCGGCAGGTGGTGCACCGTTAGGTCGGCGACGTGCCGCTCCGTGCCTTCGGTGAGTTCCTTGCCCAGGTAGGCGTCGCGGTCGCCCCAGATCAGGGTTGTTGGCGCGACGACGAGCGGCACGGGCTTGGGCAGCTGTGGGCGCCGCCGCGCCAGTGCCCGGTACCAGTTGATGCCTCCACCGAGCCCCTGCCGCCGCCATGCTTCCAGGTACGCGTTTACGTCTTCACGGGTGAAGGTGCCCGCCCGGCACTCGCGGATCATCTTCCGGGCCAGGCGGTGGTAGCGGCCCGCCGCGAGTGCTCTCTCGGGCAGCCAGGGCAGCTGAAAGAAGCCCATGTACCAGCTGCGCAGCAGCTGACGGGGGCGTCTCACCGCGCGCTGGAACACCTCCGGATGGGGCAGGTTACAGACCACCAGCGACCGCACGCGTTCCGGGTGCTGGATCGCGAGCATCCATGCGACCGCCCCACCCCAATCGTGGCCCACGATGTGGGCACTCTCCTCGCCGGCGTTCCGGATGAGCGCGATGACGTCCTCCTGGAGGGTTTCGATATCGTACGGTGCGGCGTTTTCCGTCTCGTTGTACCCGCGCAGGTCGGGCGCGATGACGCGGCAGTGAGTCGCGAGAGCCCGGATCTGGTGGCGCCACGAGTACCAGAACTCAGGGAAGCCGTGGAGGAGCACCACGAGCTCGCCCGCTCCCGCCTCCACGTAGTGCATGCGGATGCCGTTGACATACGCGTACCGGTGTTGCAGGTCGGTGCCCTCGATTGCCGTTGTCATGCTGGCCTCGGGCGGAAGGAATGCATCCAGCCTATCAAAGCACACGGAGCTGCAGGAACAGGTACAGCACCGGAAAGACAACGAGCACCGAGTCGAGCCGGTCCAGGAAACCGCCATGGCCGGGGAGTAGCCCCGAGGCGTCCTTCACGCCCATCCGGCGCTTCATCCAGCTTTCGAAGAGGTCGCCGATCATCGCTGCCGGTGGTAGCGCGACCGCCAGGTGCCAGAGAGTCCCGGTGCCGACGCCGGTGTCGAACAGCGCATTGAGCGCGAACACCGCGGCTGTCCCGGCCACATACCCGCCGGCAGCGCCCTCCCACGTCTTCTTCGGACTGATCCGGGGCGCCATCTTGTGCCGCCCAATCGCCCGCCCGACGGCGTACGCGCCGGTGTCGACCGCGAAGGTAGCAAGCAACCCCAGGAAGAACCATTCGCGCCCGTTCTCCGCGTCGCGCACCAGCACCAGCGTCGTCAGTAGCAATCCGAGGTAGAGCGTGAGCCAGCAGTACACGCGGAATGGCTTGCGCGGCCCGAAGGCATTGGTGGGCGTGTATCCGAGGACCGCGAACACCGCGGCGAACCCAATGCCCACCCAGAGGAACCGCACGTCGGCGTGCGCCCCCGCAACCACCACCGCGGGGATGGCGAACGTCGGGCCCTGTCCGATTACCTGCCGGATCGGGACCGAGGGGATGAGCCACCCGTGTACGAACTCGGCTGAGGCGAGCAACGCGATGGCTGCGAGGACCAGCGCGAAGGGCCACTCGCCGATCCATGCCACGAGCGCCACCAGGGGCAGGCCCGCGGCTGCCGTCATCAATCGAAGCTGGAGGTTGGTCTTCGGCACCGGCCCGAGTGTAGGGGCGGGCACGGCAACGGGCGAAGCGGGAACGGCTCTCAGGGCGTCTTGAACGCTTCGATATCCTCGGGCAGGAGGCCGCCGAATTTGCGCTTCCGCCGCCCGTATTCAGCGAGCGCGATGTCGATGTCCTCGCGCCCGAAGTCGGGCCAGAAGGCGTCGGTGAAGTACAACTCGGCATAGGCCGCCTGCCACAGCAGGAAGTTCGAGATGCGCAGGTCGCCCGCCGTCCGGATCACCAGGTCCGGGTCCGGCATCGTGCCTGTGGAGAGGTTCCGTGCCAACACCTCCTCGGTCAGTTCCGATGCCGGGATCTCCTCCTCGATCACCCGCCGGACGGCCATGACGATGTCGTCGCGCCCGCCGTAGCTGAAGCAGATATTGAGGACGAGGCCCGTGTTCCCACTGGTGAGCTCGATGGCACTCTGGACGCGCCGCTGGAGCCAGTCGGGCAGCGTCTCCAGGTGTCCGAGCATCTGAAGGCGCACGTTGTTCTTGTGCAGGTTCGCCAGCTCGCGCCGGATGAAAAAATGCAGCAACCGGATGAGCGCCCGGACTTCGGGCTGGGGGCGCTGCCAGTTCTCCGTGCTGAACGCGTAAAGGGTCAGGTATTTGACGCCATGGTCCGCGAAGCGCTCGATGACTCTCCGGATGTTCTCCGTGCCAGCGCGGTGGCCGGCCACCCTGGGGAGTCCACGCTGGGTCGCCCAGCGGCCGTTGCCATCCATGATGATTGCCACGTGCCGTGGCACCCGCCCACCCGAGATCGGAGAAATCGGGTCGCCCAGGAACTCCGCTTCCCCGCTCTGCCCAACCGGGCTGTTCGAGGGGGCCTCAGGCTTCAAGGAGTTCCGCCTCTTTCTTCTTGCTCTCCGCGTCGATGGTGGCGATGTGGCCGTCGGTGAGCTTCTGCAGCTCTTCCTCGTGCCGCTTCAGGTCGTCCTGCGAAACCGACCCGTCCTTTTCCGCCTTCCGCAAGTCGTCGTGGGCGTGGCGGCGGACGTTCCGGACTGCGACGCGCGCGTCTTCCGTCTTGTGGTGGAGCTGCTTCACGAACTCCTTGCGCCGTTGTTCGGTGAGTGGCGGGATCGGGAGGCGAAGGGTTTGACCATCGATCGCCGGGTTGAGCCCCAGGTCCGACCCCTGAATCGCCTTCTGCACGGCCGAAACGGCGCTGCGGTCCCACACCTGGATGGTGAGCAGCCGGGCTTCCGGCGCGTTGATGCTCGCCAGCTGTTTCAGCGGCGTGACTGCGCCGTAGTAGTCCACCGGCAGCATCTCGATCAGGCTCGGATGGGCTCGCCCCGTCCGGATTCCGTTCAGGTCACGGCGAAACGCCACGATGGCGCCGTCCATCTTCTCGTCTGCGGTGAGCAGGATCTCATCGGGGTCTGCCATTGCGGGTTCCCTCCTGCGCCTAGTGTGGCGGCGGCGTCTCGCCCTCGGGGTCCGACGACACCAATGTCCCAATCCTATCGCCCCGGAGCGCGTGAAACACGGCGTCCGGTTCAGCTACGTCAAAGACGATGATGGGCAGTTGGTGTTCCATGCACATGCTCAGAGCGGTGATGTCCATCACCTGGAGCCTGCGCTGGATGGCCTCGAGGTACGTCACGTGGTCGTACTTCGTCGCGGTTGGGTCTTTCGCCGGGTCTGCGTTGTAGACGCCGTCGACCCCGTTCTTCGCCATCAGGAGTGCTTCGCAGTCCGTCTCGATCGCGCGCAGGGCTCCGGCGGTATCCGTGGTCATGAACGGGTTGCCAGTCCCCGCGGCGAAGATGACGACCCGCTTCTTTTCCAGGTGGCGGATGGCGCGGCGCCGGATGTACGGCTCGGCCACCTGCGAAATGGGCAGCGCCGTCTGGGTGCGCACCACCACGCCCGCCTTTTCGAGGGCGTCCTGGAGTGCCAGCGCGTTCATGATGGTGCCGAGCATCCCTGCGTAGTCCGCCGTCGCACGGTCCATGCCCGTCTCCGCGACTGTCGCGCCACGCCAGAAGTTGCCGCCCCCGATGGAGACGGCAACTTCGACGCCTTCGTCGACAGCCATGCTGATCTGCCGGGCAAGGTAGTTGAGCGTGACCGGGTCGATGCCGAACGGGCGGTCGCCCATGAGGGCTTCACCGCTCAGTTTTACCAGTGCCCGCCGGTAGCGGCCCATGCCGGGCTATCGGCCCAGTTCGAAGCGGACGAACCGGCGCACCCGAACGTTCTCGCCCGTTTTCGCGATCGTGTCCTGCACCAGGCTCGCGATCGTCCGGCCCGAGTCGCGGATGAAGGGCTGGCTCATCAGGCAGACCTCTTCGTCAGTCCCTTCGATGCCTGCACGTTCCGGGTCATCGGCGGCGACCACCTGCGGGTTCATGGCGGCAACCTGCATGGCGATGTTGCGCGCCAACTGGCGGAAGTCGTCGGTGTTCGCCACGAAGTCCGTCTCGCAGTTCACTTCGACCAGCACGCCGATGCGGCCGCCAGCGTGGATGTAGCTTTCGACCACACCGTTCGAGGTTTCGCGTTCGGCGCGCTTTGCGGCGGCGGCGATTCCCTGTTCGCGGAGGATGGTCTTGGCTTTGGCCGCGTCACCCCCTGCCGCCTCGAGGGCGCGCTTGGCATCCATCACGCCCGCGCCGGTTTCTTCGCGGAGGGCCTTAATCATCTCAGTCGTTACTGCCACGAGTGTTCCTACTCCTGCGCTGCTGGTTCGCTGGCGGCCTGGGCGGTGGCCGAGATGACGGTGACGCTGGGACCGCTCTCGCTGGCCGCCTCGTCTTCAGGTGTGGCAGAGAAGGTGCCCGACTCCATGCCGGCCTCCGCCGCCTTCGCGAACTCGTCGCCGTGGGCGCCCGCGCCGGCACCGGATTCGCTGGCCGCCCGGCCTTCGATCGCCGCATCCGCGACTTTCCCGAGGATGAGCTTGATGGCGCGGATCGCGTCGTCGTTGCTCGGGATGGGGTAGGCCACCGGGTCCGGATCGCAGTTCGTATCCACGAGCGACACGATGGGGATGTTCAGCCGCTTGCACTCGGCGACGGCAATGGCTTCCTTGACGGTATCGATGATGAACACCGCCGCCGGGAGCCGCTCCATGTTCTTGATGCCGCCGAAGTACCGGTTCATCCGCTCGATCTCGTTCGAGATGTCGAGCTGTTCTTTCTTGGTCAGGCGGGCAAAGTCGCCCTGCTCCATCGACGTTTCAAGGTTGTGCAGGTGCTTGATGCGGCTCTGGATGGTACGGAAGTTTGTGAGCGTGCCGCCGAGCCAGCGGTTGTTCACGTAAGGGAGCATGGCCCGCGTGGCCTCCATCTCGACCGTTTCACGCGCTTGCTTCTTGGTGCCGATGATGAGGACCTCGGAACCGCCGGCGACGACATCGCGAATGAAGCTGATTGCCGCATCGAGGCGGGTGACCGTTTGCTGCAGGTCGATGATATGGATGCCGTTCCGCTCGGTGAAGATGAACTGGCGCATCTTGGGGTTCCAGCGTCGGGTCTGATGGCCGAAGTGAACGCCGGCCTCCAGCAACTGCTTCATGCTGACAGGGGTAACCAGGGGTGCCTCCGAAGTGCGGTGTCATAGATTTGGCCCCTCCGGGGAAGGACCACGACGCCGCCGATACACGCAACCGTCTGATGATACCAGCGCTCACCGTGTAGTGGAAGCGATGACAAGATGCCTTCCGCTGTCACTCACTGGAGGCAACATTTCCTCTTGACACGCCCCCGCCGCAGTCGGTAGCGTGAACGCTAAGGAAGGAGGTGATGCGCATGGATTATCACAGTCGTAGTTACGGCCTGACCTTAGCGCTGGAGGTGATTTCCTCCTAGGGACAACCTGCGAGGACTCATCCGCCCTCCTAAGACTCCGGTCTTAGCTACGCCAGGGGCCCCGGAAAATCTGCCGGGGCCCCTTTTGCTTGTCCACAACTTCCCATGCAACCACCGAGCCGCTTCGACCCCGCCGCCTTCCAGTCAGCCCTGGCTACCGGGTCGCTCGGGCGCTACCTCGTCTACCGTGAGGTACTGCGTTCGACCATGGACCTGGCAGCACGCGAGGCATCGGAAGGCGCCCCCCACGGCACGCTGGTCTTCGCAGAAGAGCAGACGGCCGGCCGGGGCCGCCGGGGCCGCTCGTTTTACAGTCCAGCCGGCCGGAACCTCTACTTCACGCTCGTGCTCCGGTGCCCGGTGGAAGTTCACCGGCGGTTGCCCCTGATTGTGCCCCTCGCGGTCTGTACAGCCATCCAGGCCGAAGCGCCCGCCGCCGGCATCAAGTGGCCCAACGATATCTGGATCGGCGACCGGAAGGTGGCCGGCATGCTCATCGATGCCGAGCTCTCCACCGCCGGTGCGGTCGCGCTCCCCGG
>CAUJEQ010000097.1 GCA_963169135.1 Chloroflexota bacterium | reverse complement strand
GCACCCGCAACCAGTGCAACTGCAACCGCTGGAGGACTCGCGCTTCCATCCCCGCGGCCATGTGCAGCACCACCGCGCCGTCGCTGTTTAGCCCGCCCGTTTCGTCGCGCTCGACCATGCACCGGACCCATCCACGCGTGTCGCCGCACCAGACCTCCCACGCCAGCGGCGGGTCACGCGGATCGACACCGATGCCCTCCACGTTGCAGTCGATCGTGAGTTGAAGCAGGTGGTGGCTGAGGTTTTCGGCGAAGCCGAAGTAGAGCGCATCGCCGGGCAGGGGGACGCGCTGGAACGCGTCGAAGAACTCGCCATCGAGTCCCAGCCGGCCCGTATAGTCCGCGTAATTCACGTCGTCCGATGAGAAGAGGCATTGCCGCATGGTGGGCGGCACGATCGCCAGATCGTGGTCGGTCGTGAAGGTGATGGCTGGCTGGTCGCCCGCCTGCAACGTCGATACTTCGGTGCCGCGCGGGATGGTGACCGGGCCCGGCTGCGCGGCGGACAAGTGCAGTGTCACAGGGACGGTCGCCGGGACAGCGTCTTTCAACGTGATCCCCAACAGGTCCATGAACCGCAAATAGCTCTTTTCGGGCACCCTGTTGAGCCGGAAGAGCATCAGGTCGGTCATCCACGCGAACAGCTCGATGAGCGTGACGCCCGGGTCCGACACGTTATGGTCCGTCCACTCCGGCGTGTACCGGGGGATGAGCATCTTGGCCTCGTTGACCAGGTCCTGGAACCGCCGGTCATCGAGCTGGGGATCAGGCAGGGGCATGCGAGTCTCCTGAAGGCGTGATTGTAGCGGCTCTCGTCGTCGCGGGGGTTCTTTGGTGCATCGTCATTCGGGCTCGATCAGGTAGAACGGGTAGACCAGAGACCGCCGGTCCTTCGTGCTCCGGATCGTGTAGGTCACCGTGATGTTCATCCGGGCGTTGTCACGGTCTGCCGAATCGGCGGAGACATCGATGCTTTCGACAGTTACCCGCGGCTCCCACATCCCCAGCGCTTCTTCGACATACCGGCGGGCGAGGCCCACGGTCTCGGGACTGTTGGGCGCGAACACGAGTTCGTGGATCCTGCACCCGAAATTCGGTCGCATGACCCGCTCGCCGGGGCTCGTACCTATGATGATGGCGATCGCTTCCTCGATCTCCTGGTTGTGCGAGGAGACGCCGATACCACCGGTCGCATCCACCCCCACCGGGAAACGCCAGCCGCGGCCGATAAGTATGTCGTCGTTCGTACTCAATTGATTTGCACCATGGGAGCGCTGATTTTTACCTGGGCGGTGCCGGCAATGGAAATCTGGGCGGCCTTCAATTCGAGCTTCGCCTGGGCCTGCACAGAGATGTTCGGCGCCGTCACCTTCGCTTCGCTCTTGGCGTCGACATTGATCTTGCCGGTCGCCGTGATGTTGATGTCGCCGCTCGACTCGATCTCGATCTTCTTGGATTGCGTGTCGATGACAATCTTGTTCCCGCCGGACTTGTCGATGAGTTCGATCTTCGCGCTGCTACTTGAGTCGTCGAACGTAAGGACATGGCCGGCTGTGGTCTTGAACTGGCGCCGGACCACCTTGCCGTTCTCAACCAGTTTTGCCGTTTGAAGCGGCATCTTGTCCTTCCCGTTCCACGTCGATCCCAGCACGTACGGCGAGTTGAAGTCCCCATCGAGGAACCCCACGACCACTTCGTCGTTGACTTCGGGGAGGATGATCAGGCCGCGGTCCGGGCCGGCCATCGGCGAAACCAGCGGCGCCCACGCGCTTTCGAGCTCATCGGAAAGCCACGGGAACTTCACCTTCACGCGGCCCCCGGTCTCTTTATCGTTGTTGTTCGTCACGATGGCCACGGCGAGCTGCCACGGCGAGGCGCCAGTTGCCTGCCTGCCGTTCCTTCGCGGGTCGGAGAGGAGCAGCGCTGAGAGCGTTCCCGAGCTCATGCCGCCGATGCTGAACTCGGTGATGTATCCGTCCTCCGGGGTGTACGTGTGGCGCGCGCTCGTCACGTAGTAGGTCCCGCTAAAGCGGGTGCCGACCCCCTGGATGGTGAGCTTGGAACCGGGCTTCACGTTCGCATTGCCAACACAGGCGCCGTCGCCGCTCAGGTCCAGCGACGAGACGGCATTCAGGGCGGCGCCGGCCAGCGCCTGGGCCAGGCCGGCATTCGCCACAGCCTGTTCGGTCACCACGAGCTTTGCGGCCGAGGAAAACCCCGATTGCCCTGCGGTACGCCCATTCGGGAGGCCGGTTGCCGTCGGAGACCACGACGGACTGGTCACGGTTGCCACGGTTGGCCGCTTCCCTACCGGGTCCCAGCCTCGCACCTCCACGGAGTTGACCTGTGACGTTGCCGCATGGCGTGGGTGGAACTCCAGGAGAGAAGTCCCCAGCTGTAGCGTCACTGTACCTGCGGAGATAGCCTCCGGCTTCTCGAACCTCAACCCGCCGTCGTCGAATCGCAGGACCAGGCCGTTCCGGTGCGCCCGGTCGCGGAGGAAGTCCCAGTCGGTTGTGTTGGCCTGGAAGACGTGCTCGTGCTGCACCGAGGTCGATGTCGCCTGGATCGAGAGCCCGCATTCGCCGGCCACGCTTTGCGCGATCTGGGAGTCGGTCTGGTTCAGAAAGGCGCGAGTCTTCGTGCCACGGTGGAGGCGATGCGACTTGTCGTATCCCCGGACCACCAGCATCGGCGCCGCCTCTCTCTCGATGTCCAGCTCGAGCGAGGTGATTTCCCCGTCGACCAGCTGAACATCGGTTGTGCCGTGTTTCACCAGGATGACGACTGCTTTCCCAACCGAGAATCGGGCATCGTCCGCCCATTCCCAGGATGGCGAAACGTTGACGTGCTGCACGATCCGAAGCGTGAACATCGCCGGCATGTGGAGGCTCTGGTCCACCTGGAGCTCGGCCAGCACGTTGAACAGCTCTTGCGGTGCATCGGAGCCCTGCAGCTTCACGCGGAAAAGGGCCAGCTCCGGCCGTTCTGGGCTGCTCACCGGGCGGGCTCATCGAGGGGTGGGAGCGTCAGCCGCATCCCAGGGCGCAGCCGCAGCGGGTTGGCAATCCCGTTTGCCTCGGCGATATGGCGCCAGTGCCGCGATTCGCCATACTCCTCTGCCGCGATCAGGTCGAGCGTCTCCCGCTGCTGCACCACACGCGTGCGGTGCCCCGCGACGCCTCCGGACGTCGGATTCTGGGCCGGGAATCGCCCGGGGTCGTGCACCTGCTTCAGTGTGATGTCCACCGTGGCGCGGGTGGGCGTCCCGTCCTCCAGGAACAGCGTGAACCGCTGCGTCAGGCTCGTGACCACCGCTTCGAACGACCACGCGTTACCCCACTCGAACATGCACCGCGGCGGGCGTCCTTTGCTGGTCTTTGAGTCGAGCTTCGCGTCGTTCACCAGCGCGAGGTCCCACAGGTCGTTCGTGTATTTCGCCCGGACATCCTCGCCGCTGTCGTTCGTATCGAAAAAGAGGCTAAGCGTCAGCGATGCCGGCTTCCCGCCGACGAACTCCAGCGTCGGAATGTTCGACCCGCGATCCGGAGCCTCGGCCCAGCCCACCTCCTTCGAGAAGGCGTACTCCGTGGGATTGAAAAGGCACGAGACCGCCTTGTTCGTGTCCAGGTTGCGGATGGTTGCCTTCACCAGCGTCA
Organism: Chloroflexota bacterium; assembly: GCA_963169135.1. GTDB lineage: Bacteria > Chloroflexota > Dehalococcoidia > Tepidiformales > Tepidiformaceae > Amarobacter. The sequence goes on along the minus strand of CAUJEQ010000097.1, from coordinate 235 downwards.
TATGCAGCTGTCCTTATACCAAACCAGGCGGCACTTACGGCATTCCACGTTCGCGCTCCCGTTCAACGCGCAGGTCGCGTTTGATCTTCTTCCACACCCGGTCCGCGATCCGGTCGATGTCCATCGCCTCGGCGGGCGGTTCGGCCGGCGTTTCCACGCGGGCGATGCTCCCGGTCGCTTCGTGCGTTTCACGTTGAATGCTCGCCCGCTGTACGGGCGGTAGAGGCATCTCCGC
>CAUJEQ010000096.1 GCA_963169135.1 Chloroflexota bacterium | reverse complement strand
CGACCATCCACGCAGGCTTCGAAGGGCACATTACACTTGAAATGATGAACCTGGGGCCGGCGCCAATCCGACTTCGAACAGGCATGCCTGTGTGCCAGCTGATCCTCGAGCCGGTGCAGGGGTTCCCGCTCGGCAGCGGCGGACAGTTCAGCGGCCAACAGGACCCGGCGGGCCGACTGTAGCTCCGCTCCGCTACCATATCCCCATGCAGCCCTTCCGCGTCGCCCTCTGCCAGGTCCGCGCCTTCGATATCGAGGACGCCGAGGAAAACCTCCAGAACATCCTCCGCGCGCTCGACGAAGCCGGCGCCGCCGGCGCCCAGCTCGTCGGCCTGCCCGAGTGCGCGTACCCGGCCTACTACCTCAGGGACGCCGACCCCTACGCCCGCCCCGGTGTCCGCCCCTTCGGTGAGGTCGCCGCCCTCTTCGCCGGGAAAGCGCGCCAGTACGGTTACTGGCTCGCCGCGGGCATCGCTGTGCCCCACCCCTCCGGCCGCGTCACCAACAGCGGGCTCATCTTCGGCCCCGATGGCGAACGCAAAGGCCAGTACGACAAGAGCTTCCTCTGGCACTTCGACAACGTCTGGTTCGAGCGCGGGACCGCGTTCCCCGTGTGGGATGCCGGCTTCTGCCGTTTTGGCGTCCTCATCTGTGCCGATGGCCGCCAGCCCGAGGTCGCCCGCTCGCTCGCGGTCAACGGCGCGGAGGTCATCATGGACCTCACCGCCTGGGTCTCCTGGGGCCGCGAGGTGCCCGAGCTCACGACCACCCAGTGCGAGTACCTGATGCCGGCGCGCGCGTACGAAAACGGCGTCTGGGTCGCTGCCGCCGACAAGTGGGGCCCCGAAGCAGGGACCATCATCTACGCCGGCCGCTCGTCCGTGATCGACCCCGCCGGTGTCACCCGTGTCTGTGCGCCCAGCGACCGTGACACCGTTGTCGTGTTCGACATCGACCCGATGGAAGCCCCGGCAGCTATCCCGCGCCGCCCGGCCCTGTACCGCCGCCTCGTCGAGCCCACCGAATCGCTGCCGGCGACGAAGTTGCTCGATGAGCCCCTCGTCCCCGCGAAAGAGAACCGCCGCGTCGGCGTGGCGCCATCGCCCGCCGAGTTCGACGCCGAGGCCGTCGCGCTCGCGTATCGCGAACTCCGCGCCCAGGATGCCGACATCGTGGTCTTCGGCGGCATGACCGGCCCCGAGGCGTGGCAGGGCTCCCTGCCGGTCATTGAGGCGGTGGTCAGGGAAGTTGGGGGCGCTGCCGTGTTCGCCGTCGCCACCACCGGCTGTTCCGCGCACCAATCGGTGGTCCTCGTCACGCCCGAAGCCACGGTCGAACACGTGGCGACCCACGGCCGCGGCATCCAGCTCGGCGAGACGCCCTCGCCGGTGATTGCCACGCCCGCCGGTAACGTTGGCCTCCTCTGCGGCGACGAGGGTTTCGTGCCCGAGGTCGCGCGGGTGCTCATGCTCGAAGGCGCCGACATCCTCGCCTGGCCACTCTTCACGGCGGACCCCATGGCCGAGCGCATCGCCCGCGCCCGCAGCGACGAGAACCGCGTGTACACCGCGGTCGCCTGGCCCGGCGGCGCCCAGGTCATCGCCCCAACCGGGGCGCCACTCACTATCTCGCCCGCGGGCACCGGCGTGGCCATGGCGGTCCAGGTGAACCGGGCGCTCTCGCGCTGGAAGGATATGGCGCCCGGCACCAACGCGCTGACCGACCGCATCCCGGCAGCGTACGGGGCCCTGGTGACATAGGCCCTACTCGAACTGCTGGGCCAGCGCCATCACGTTCGCCACGTACTCATGCGTGTCTTCGAACATCCCGTACGTTTCGATGCTCTTCCACCCCTGGTAATAGAACGCCAGCGCGCGCTCGATGTCCCAATCGGCCTGCTGAAGCATGTGGGCGTAGACGGCGGCCCCGAGGCGGATGTTGTCCCGTGCGCTCGTCTCCCAGTCCACCGCGTCCGGCGCCAGGTACTCCAGCCCCCACTCGGCGGTGGCCGGCATCAACTGCATCGTGCCGACTGCCCCCACCGGGCTCACCATCGCCTGGTTCCAGCCGCTTTCGAGCCACGCCAGCCCGAGTAGCAACGGCTGCCACACCCCGAACTCGTCGGCGGCCGCGCGGATCATCGCCTCAGTCTCCAGACGCGTGGCTGGTGGTGGGGCGTTCCGCGCCGGCGGCACTTCGAGCACCTGGCCCACGTAGATCAGGTTCGCGTCCGGGATGCGGTTGATTTCCAGCAGCTCACCGAGCGTCACGCCATGGTCCCGCGCGATGGTCGACAGGAACTCGCCGGCCGCCACCACGTGCGACCGTTTCGCAGGTGGCGCCACTGCCGGTTCGCCCGGCCCGACCCGCAGGACCTGGCCCGCGAAGATGACGTTCGGATTCTCGATGCCGTTGTCCGCGGCGATCGCTTCGAGCGAAAGCCCGTACCGCGCAGCGATAGCGGAGAGCGTTTCTCCGGGTTGGACCTCGTGGGTCTGGTTCGCAGAGGCGAGCGAGACCGGCAGCGCAACCGCAAGGACCACCAGCAGAATCGCCGGCAGATGCGCGCGCAAACCATGCCTCGCCGCCGAACGGGGGGTGTTCGGCGTCATGGGCCGTTGATATTCGCCGATCTTTATGGCGTGTTGCAAGCCCCTGGTAAGGCTTTCCTGCCACGCACGCCCTTAGAAGAGGCTCACCGTCGGGTTGTTCCCCGCCAGCAGGTCATCGAACCGCCGCTGCACGGCCGCCTTGATGTGCTCCTGCGCCGGGATGATGTAGAAGCGGTCGTTCACCACCGCGTCCAGCACCTGTTCGGCCACTTCCTCGGGCGCGAACCCGGTCTTCACGAACTGCTCGATCATCGCCCGGCCCTGCTGCTGCTCCGGCGTCGTCTTGCTCAGGTCTCGTGCCGGACCGAACTCCTCGGGCCGGTTTCGCTCCGCCTCCAGGATCTGCGTGTTGACCCACCCGGGGCACAGCACCGAGGCCGAAAGCTTCGCGTTGATCGCCCGGAACTGCTTGTAGAGCCCCTCTGTCAGGCACACCACCCCGTGCTTCGAGACGCTGTACGGGTCGGCCCCCGTCAGCAGCCCGGCCACCGAGGCGGTGTTCACGATGTGGCCCTCCTCGCCGTTTTCCAGCATCCGCGGCACAAATGCCCGGATCCCGTGGAGCACGCCCATGAAGTTCACGCCCAACACCCAGTCCCAGTCGCGCAGCGGCGCTTCCCACACCGGCAACCCCGAGCCGCCCGCCACTCCCGCGTTGTTGCACACGATGTGGACGTTCCCGAAGGTCGAAAACGCGGTGTCGGCCAGCTTCTGGATGTCGCCTTCCTGCAGCACGTTGGTGCGCACGGCCAGCGCCTTCGCGCCCTTCGCCCGGATAGCTGCTTCGGCCATGGCCAGCGGCTCGCTCTCGATGTCAGCCAGCACGACCTGCATGCCCTCATCAGCAAAGCGGTTGGCGAAGGCCAGCCCCATCCCACTCGCCGCGCCCGTAACCACCGCAACCTTCCCTGCCAGGTCCTTCATGCGTCCGTTTCCTCCGTGTCCAGACTGTGGACGGGGACTGTACACCACCGCGCCCGGCTGGTGCGCTCCCCGTCCCCCGCGACGTCGGGTACTTGACAGACTGTTCTAGACTTCAGGCAGCCGAGCACGGAACAGCCCGGCCGACAACAAGAGGTCCCCCATGCGCTGGCGGCAGCTGGTTGGCATGTTGGTATTCCCTGCGGGCCTTGTCGCGTTGAGCTACTCGGTCTGGGCGTCCCAGACCGGCGCCGCCGATGGCCTGACCAACAGAAGAATCATCATTCCCGGAATAGCGACGGACTCGGTACCGCCACCTGCCGCTGCGTCTGGAGCGTCTTACGTCTGGGTGGACATCGAGATGACTCGCAGCGAACCCGCGCTAACCGGGAGCGGCACCACGAAGATCCAGGTCCGGTGGTCCGCAGAACTACCCCTGCCTGCACCGGGTGGACCGGCGGCTCTGGTATCGGCCCCGCTTTCGATCGGCACGCACCCCGCCGACAAATGCATCTGGGACGTCCAGGGGTCTAGCGGCAGCCTCGTCGTGACGTACTCGCGGCTGCCCGCCTCACCAATGAGGTTCAACCTGGGCACCGCCAGTGACATCAGCTGGTATTACATGGTGCAGTGCCCTGGAAGCCCTCCTCCCGCGCCCATTCGGTTCCCCGCGGCACCCACCGATGAGTCCTTCACCGGGTGGCTCGGATTAATCCTGCAGGGCACCGCCGGCCCAGGTGGGGTAACGATTGAAGCGCCAGTGGTGATGGACCCGTCGGGGGTGTACTTCGGCAAATGCCTGGGTGAGCTCTCAAACACCAACGAGTTCGGAACCGTGCAAATCATCGTCGTGGTCACCGATGCTAGCTGTACGCTTCCGACCCCTACGCCGGGGCCTACCGTGAGCCCATACGAGCCAGGCCTGCCGTAGAGCGCTCCCGGACGCTCCCATGCTTTCAGGCTCCCGCTGAGCGTAGCAGTGGACGACCCCGCCCCGCTCGCGCCTGGCGATCGGGCGCTCCGAACCGGGGAGGAGCAGGATCCGTCAGGCTGTGGATCCCCCTGTCGTCGCGTTGATCGCCGCCGGGATGGCGTACCGTTGCCGATGATGGTGAAAACCTTGATGCGTCCGTTTCCTCCATGCGCAAACTGCGGACGGGGACTGTACACCACCGCGCCCGCCTGGTGCGCTCCCCGTCCCCCGCGACGTCGGGTACTTGACAGACTGTTCTAGACTTCAGGCAGCCGAGCACGGAGCAGCCCGGCCGACAACAAGAGGTCCCCCATGCGCTGGCGGCAGCTGGTTGGCATGTTGGTATTCGCTGCGGGCCTCATCGCGGTGGTGATCGCGGTTCGCGAAAGCGGGCCTGTCACGGCAGCCGGGAAGTGGAAGCTGATTGTGCCCGCCGTGGCGGCCGATTCAGCCCGGCCCCCGGCCCCAACACCCACCCCCGTCTTCGACACAGAGCGCTGGGTCCGCGTCGAGATCCGCATCCGGGCGCTTGAGCTTGCCGCCACCGCCTCGGGGACGCTGCCGGTGCTCATCCATGCAACCGCCGAGGCGCCGGTGCGCAACGCGCTCGACCCGCCCATAACCGTGACCGGCGATTTCAGCATCACCCCGGAGGGGACGGACGCCGTTGGCTGCACCTGGACGAGGACTGACGCCAGCTCCGACTTCAAGATGACGGTGTACTACAACTCGGCCGGCAACCTGGATGTCCTCCTCAGCTTCGTCTCGCCGGAATGGCACTACACCGTCACCTGCCCGAAGGCAGGTGTCGTAACGCGCTCGCCCGCCTTCGGGGAAGAAGGCCTGGAACTCTTCCTGCGGGACGTCATGCAGCCCTACCGCACGAACGAGGTAACCAACGGTGTGCGGTTGCCGATGACTGTCGCCAGCGGCGGCGAGCCCTGCATCAAACGCGTCGCCTACTTTATCGGCTACGGCATTCAGACGAACCCGGCCGAGGTCGCCGTCTGGGTCTTCCAACCGGGTTACCCGGGAGGATGCGATCCGGTGGGGCTTCCACCACTTCCCCCGTTGCCAACCCCTCCCCCGGACGACGATCTCGCGCCGCTCGTGCCCTGACCCCCGCAGGTGCCACGCCGCGGGGCGGTCCCCCGCCCCAAATCCCCAACGGCAACGCTCCCGCTAACCGGCGCCGCCATTAGGATACGCACACCTGCGCGGTCCACCCGCGCTCCGGCCACGCGCCGCGAAGGGAGCAGCACATGACCACCACCGAGCCCGCCGACGAGGTCCTCTACGACGTCAACGGCCATGTCGCCACCATCACCCTGAACCGCCCCGACCGCAGCAACGCCATCTCATCGCGCATGCTGCAGCAGCTTTCCGAGCGGCTCGCCCAGGCGGACCTCGACACTGGCGTCCGCGCGATCGTGCTCACGGGCGCGGGCCGGGCCTTCTGCGCCGGACTCGATATCAAGGACGCCGTTGCCGGCACCGGCATCGGTGGCGGTGGCGCATCCTCCGGCCGGGGCCAGCACTTCAACACGCGCAACCACCCCACGACGGTCATGTTCGAGATGGACACCCCGGTCATCGGAGCGATCAACGGCGGCGCCGCCGGTTTCGGCCTCGATATTGCGCTGGGCTGCGACATTCGGCTGGTCGCCGAAGACGCCAAGATCGCGACAGGGTTCGCCAAGCGGGGTGTCGTCCCGGAAAGCGGCGGTACCTGGTACCTGCCCCGGCTCGTGGGTTGGGCAAAGGCCGCCGAGATCGGCTTCCTCGGCCGCAACCTCACAGGCGCCGAGGCCGCCGCGATGGGGCTTATGAACCGCGCGCTCCCCGCCGGCCAGGTCCTGAGTGAGGCGCAGGCGTGGGCCGAAGAGATCGCGGCGAACGCCCCGCTCGCGGTCCAGTCGATGAAGCGCCTGTTCCGCCATGGCCTGACCGAGGACTTCCCAAGCCACATCCACCACGTCCTGCTCCAGACGATGCTCCTCTTCCAGAGCGAGGACTTCCGCGAGGGCATCACCAGCTTCGCCGAGCGCCGCGAGCCGAACTTCAAGGGGCGGTGAGGGCCGCTATCCCGCCACCCAGCCCAAATCGCAAATCGCGAATCACAAATCGTAAATCAACGATGGCGGAGAGGGTGGGATTCGAACCCACGAGGGACTTGCACCCCTACACGCTTTCCAGGCGTGCCTGATCGGCCACTCCAGCACCTCTCCGCGGCCCGAGGGATCATGATACCAGCCCGCTCCCCTAACGCCCGCCCCGGCCGCCTTCTATTCCCGCCGGTGCTTGGTCTTCCGGTCGAACCGCTCCCAGCCCTCGTCCATCGCGTCGCGCGCGCCTTCCCGGCCCGCCTCGACCATGTCCTTCGCCGTGTCGGCAACGCCCAGCGCGATCGCCTTCGCCCAGACCACGATCGGGTTCTTCTCGAGGTCGCGCCAGTCGTGGCGCGAGTGGCGGCGGGGCTCGTCTTCGAAGTCGTCGCGCGGAGCTTCTGGCTCGGGCGAGGTCATTTCCGGCCCTTCTTTCGCCGCCCCATCACGCGGTCAGGCAGGTTCGTCACCGCGGAAATGCCGGTGCGCACGCCCTTGGCCACCGCGTACACACGGATGATCGGCGATGCGACTGTTTCGCCCGCGAACTCCGTCGTCCCGCGCACGTTGTCGATCGACTGCCGCAGTGAATCAAGTGCCGGCGCCGCGTTCTCTTTCACGACCTTGCGGGCCACGCCGGCCAGCAGGATGAGCACCACCACGAGGACCACGGCCAGCAAGCCCGAGATCATCCAGAACATTGCTGTGAACACGATCACGATGTCCCGCCACTCGCCCCAGCTGTCTGGAGCCGCCCACGCATCGGGCACGGCCTTATCGGGGACGATGTCAGCGCCGAAGTAGCCATCGGCGATGCCCCCGACGACCAGGTAGAGGAGGAAGAGCAGGATTGCCGCCGAGATGACGGTCATCACGAAACGCATGCCGGGAACCTCCGAGCCTCCCGCGATGATAGGTCGACCCCTGCCCCTGAGTAAAACCCGGTGCCCTCGCCCGGCGCAAGGGGAACGTCATGGACCTTCGCGTGGTGGGGGCTACACTGCCCTATTAGGGTAATTCCGGATAACCCTCCGCGCCGGCGCTGGCCCACAATTGAGCCATTCCCTTGGGCGCCTCGGGGCCCGGAGTGTTCCATTTGCAAGCTCGCCGCGTCCCGGTGGGGTTTCCTTCCTTTGGCGGCGCGGCCCACGGGACTGAGGAGCTGCGACCGTTGGCTGCCACCATCCTTGTCGTTGACGATGACGATCCCGTCCGGGTCATGCTCGCGCGTCTCCTTCGCACCCAGGGGCACGATGTTCGCCAGGCGTCAAACGCCGCAGACGCCCGGGCCATCCTCGAAGACAGCCGCCCCGACCTCGTCATCAGCGATATCGTGATGCCCGGCGAGTCCGGCATCGAACTTCGCCGCGGTATCCTCGACCGCTGGCCCGGCCTGCCGGTCATCCTCATCAGCGGCTACAGCGCTGAAGGCCCGGCCGAGTTCGCCGCCCGCACGCCCGATACGATCTTCGTCCAAAAGCCCTTCGCCGCTGACCAGTTCCTCGCTCTCGTCCAACAAACACTGGCTGGCGCTGGCAGCCCATCCTGACCACGAATGCGCCATAAGGGCCATGGGCTGGGGGCCATACGGACCTCCACCGCCGCCCTTTCGCCTGCCATCATCATCCCAGCTTTCCATTTGGGGGTGATGCATGTCCGCCCTGGTTCGCCGAAACCCTTTCGATGAACTCACCAGCTTCTGGCCTCGCGACCTCTTCGCCCGTTTCGGCGGGACGCCCCTGGCCATGGAGTGGAGCCCTCGTTGCGACGTCACCGAGAGCGATGAAGCTCTCGTCGTCCACGCCGAGTTGCCTGGTGTCGAGGCGAAGGACATGGATGTCTCCATCCACGAAGGCGTCCTCATAGTCCGCGGCGAAAAGCGCTCCGAGCGCAACGAAGAAGGGGAGGGAAGGAGCTACAGCGAACGCTTCTTCGGATCCTTCGAACGCCGCATCGCGCTTCCCGCCACCGTCGACGAAGACAAGATCGATGCCTCCCTCAAGGACGGCGTCCTCGAGGTGCGGCTCCCCAAGTCCGCCCCCGCGCCCCCGCCCGAGGCCCGCAAGGTCGAAATAAAGACCGCCTGACCAACGCCGCCCCCCAATCGTTGCCCCGCTAAAGGTACCCGCGGAGGGTTCGCTCATGACTGCTCTCACCGATCGCCCCGGTGACTCTGCCCGAGGGTGGGTTGTCGATCTCGCCACCCGCCGGGTTGTCCGCCGGGCAGGCGGCAGCCGCTCACATGCCACTCCCGCCTCCCGGAAGGGCTATGCTGGATCCGGCGGACACGACGGAAACGGAGGAGGTGACGCCATGTCGCTCAAAGACCTGAACCCGATCGAGGACCTCAAGGGCGCGAAGAAGCTCATCGAAGAGGCCCATCCGCTCAAGGCGCTCAAGGAAGCGCTCACCGAAGGCGCGGAGTACCTCGACCCCGCCCGGTCCGATGTCCGCGCTGTCGAACCGGAACCCGATACGATCTCCGAGATCGGAGAGCCGGGTGAGCACGGCAAGACGCACCACCCCTCCGAGGCCCGGCCCTGGCCCGACCAGAAGGAGCTCGGCAAGGAACACCGGGGCTAACCGCTCCGGCAGTCGCTCGTTCAACTGGCCTCGCGGTGAAGCGTTTCCGCGAGGCCAGTCCTGTACCCCGCATCGGAGAACCGCCGCAAGGCGGCTGCCCCGTCCCCGAAGAACTGTTCGACAGCCCGGTTCCCCTTGATGAACCGGTCGCGGTACGCCCACGTGTTGTGGAGTTGGCTCTGCCACCAGAACTCGACACATGGCGTGATCGTCCCGGCATCGAGCCGGTGTTCCGCCCGGTAGCCCGCCAGGAATGCCGTGATCAGCGGCTCATCCAGGAGATGCGCGAAGGTCAGTGTGCGCAGCACCTCGAAGGCGGGCGGGTTCAGGCAGAACCGCTCCCAATCCACTACCGCCACCGGCTCACCCGTAGCGCCCACCATGAGGTTGCGCTCGTGCGGGTCGCCGTGGGTTGGCTGCACCGGGATCCCGGCGAAGTCCGTGGCCGGCCGCGCCGCCCCGCTCTCCAGCAGCTCCAGTTGGTCTCGCAGCCAGCCCTGTACCTGCAGCTGCTCTTCGGTCTGCGCCGGGTAGTACCGGATCAGGTCGTCCACCCGGCTCAAGTCCGCTATCGACTTCTCCGTGTCCCAGCTGAGCTCGGAGTTACGGTGCAGGTCGCCTGCCGGCCAGTCCGCGAGTACGGCGTGCAGCCGCCCGTTCATCGCCCCGAGCGACCCGGCCTCCCCCGGCGTCATCGCCCCGCGGAGCAGACTGCGGCCCTCCACCCACGGGAACACCGACCAGAACGTCCCGCCGATGCTGTGCACCGTCCGCCCGGACTCATCGCTCAACGGTGGCGCAACTGGTATCCCGCGTTCACCGGCCCACGCCATCGCCGCGTGCTCGCGCTCGATGCGTTCGCGCGGCAGCAAAGGGCGATGGGCTCGCACAAACCACGTGGCCGTCGCCGTTTCGACGCGGTAGTTGGCGTTCGATACCGACTGCGGGACCTGCTTGGGCTCGCCGCTCAGTTCCCACGCGTGCATGCGCGCCAGCCCGGCGATGGCTGCCCGGTGCGCGGAGGGGATGCCCGGTTCGGGCGCGGGCGGCATCACCAGCGGCCTGCCCGCGGCGGCCCGCCCGCCTGCAGTTCCGCCAGCCGGCGCGCAGTGCCCGGCGAAAGCCCCTCCGGTAGCGCTTCGAGCGCGAACCACTCCGCCCGCTTGATCTCGTTATTCGCTTCGATCGGGTGCAGGTCGAAATCGCGCGAAACGAAGAGCGCCACGTGGTCGCTCTTCGCCTCTGAGAAGTTGCTGTACAGCCCGAACAGCTCGAGGTCGCGCACCGTCGCAGCGGCCTCTTCTTCGGCCTCGCGAAGGATGCACTCCTCCAGCGACTCGCCCTTGTCCACGCCTCCGCCCGGCAGATACCACCCTGGCCGGTAGGTGTGTTCGACAAGCAGCACCTGGTCATCGCGGAGCAGGATGATCCGCGCCCCCAGCGTGATGGGGTGGAACAGCCGCCAGCGCAGCCGCTCGCCCTCCCACGCCAGGCGCCGAAGCAACTTGCCACCTTCCAACCACGCGCGCTGCATCATCGACCCAGCCTACCGCCCGCATTCACGAGCGGCGACCGGAGTGCCCGGCACTGGCAGGGTTACGACACCACCCCGGCGGCGCGCAGCTGCTCGATCTGCTCCACGCTGAGCCCGGCTTCTGCCAGCACCTCGTCGTTGTGCTCCCCGAGCATCGGGCTCGGCACCTCCACCTTCAGCGGTGTTCCCGACATCTGGAATGCCGGCCCCACCATCTTCAGCGACCCCAGGAGCGGATGGTCGAGCTCCACCTGGAGCCCGTTCGCCAGCGTCTGTGGGTGGTTGAACAGCTCCTCGATGAAGTAGAGCGGACCCGCCGGCACGCCGTGCTTCTCGAACAGCGCCGACCACTCCTCCGTCGTCTTCGTCCGGTAGAGCGCCTCTGCTTCCCTTACGAAGGCCGGCCCGTTTACGTCCCAGCCCTCCGGGTTCGCCTCGAACGAGCCGTCGGGCTTGAACCGTGGGTCTTTCAGACCGGTCGCGGCCAGCAGCTTCAACCGCAGCGCCATGCTCAGCGCACCCACCGCGATGAACCCGTCGCTCGTCTGGTACACGCGGTAGTACACGTTGCCGGCAGCCCCCGGCCGGTACTTCTTCTGCACCGCCACCTGCTCCATGAAGGTCTTCATCTCCGACCGGGCCTGCTTAAAGCCCTCCAGCATCGGCGGGATGATGTCGTTGTCGAACGCATCGATCCAGGTGAACTGGCTCGTCTGCATGGCAATCGCCGTGCCCATCAGCGTGCAGTCGATCCGCTGGCCCTTGCCCGTCTTTTCCCGCACGAACAGCGCCGCGCAGATGGCATTCGACATCTGGATGCCGGTCGCATAGTCAGCGATTGCGGGGTACACGTAGGCGGGCACGTCCCCTTCCAGCTTCGCCTCGCCGGCCATGAGCCCCGTGAGTGCCTGCACGACGATGTCGTAGCCGCCGCGCCGCGCAAGCGGCCCCTGGCGCCCGAACGCCGTGTTTTCGCAATACACGATCCGCGGGTTGATCGCGCTCAGCGTCGCGTAGTCGATCCGCAACTGCTCGGCGACGCCCGGCCGGTAGTTGATGATCACGACATCGGCGTCCTTCACCAGTGTGTGGATGACCTGCTGCGCCTCCGGCCGCGTCATGTCCATCGCCACGCCGCGCTTGCCCCGGTTCAGGCTCGCATACGTCCGCGACTCCTTCGGCACCAGTTCGACCGAGAGGCGCCAGGGCTCACCCTCCAGTGGCTCGAACTTTGTCACGTCCGCGCCCATGTCCGCCAGGTGCATGCCGCAAAACGGCCCCGCGATGATCTGGGTGAACTCAAGTACCCTGACACCTTCCAGTGGACCAGAACCCATGAAGACAGACCCCCTCGGCGCGCTATTCTAACGTGTACGTGAGGGTGCGCCAGTTCCGCCGGACTTTCCAGGTCCGGCTCTTCCTCAGGCGCCCGCCGCAGCCTGTGCGGTCTCTGCCGCCCCGGCCCGCACCGGCGTCCCCGCCGATTTCCGCGTCCGGTCCAGGTTCATCGTCCAGAACTTCCGTCCGATGCGCGCAAGCAGCGCCTTCTCTTCCGGGTCGAGCGCGCCCATCAGTGTGCCCAGGGTCGCGATGTACGCCTCGGCTCCACGTTCCAGGAGCTCCGCCCCCGATGTCGTCATCTCGACGGAGACGAGCCGCCGGTCGTTGGTCGCCCGCTTCCGCACGATGTGTCCGCCCTCTTCCAGCCGGTTCAACGCGCTCGTCACCGCCGGGCGGCTCAACCAGAGTGTCCGGGCCAGCAGCCGCGGTTCGCTCCGCGGCACCAGGGCAAGCACCCAGAGGATCCGCCACGATTCGTAGCTCAATCCCAGTGGCCGCAGCACCTCGCCAAAGCCGCTGTACAGGAGTTGGCCGGCCGATATCACGTTGTAGCTCGCCCAGAAGTCGACCAGGCTTGCGCCGCGGGCTTCGAGCCACTGCGCCGCCCTCCGTTCCGTGGTACTGAGTTCGGGGTCTTCGATCACCGGCAGTTTTTAGCAGGTGTCCTCTCGTTACTCAAGTCCCGTCTCCCGCGGCGGGTCACTCCGCACCCCGCCCGGGAACGCCGAAGGCGCCCTCGCGGGGCGCCCTTCGAACACGCTTCAATCCGCCCGCTCAGACCTGGGGGATCACCAGCACCGTTCGCGAGGTACTGTGAATCACCCGGTCGGTGGTGCTCCCGAGCGCGATCCGTTTCGCGAGGCCCTTGCCCGTCGACGTCAGGACGATGAGCCCGGCGTCATGTTGGTCGGCAGCTTCCAGCACGGCCGTGGCGGCGTCGCCCTGCATCAGGACGTACTTCTCGCCTGGCTGCGCCGTCGCTTGCAGGTACTCTTTCGCGGCAGCCTCCAGCGTCGCGCCAAGGTCGGCCGGGTAGTACGAAAACTCGATCCCGGCTGGCGGCGGGAGGCTGAACGCCCGCACCAGCACAATGGGCACGTTCGATGCCGTGGCCAGCTTTCGTGCCATAACCAGTCCCTGCTCCGCTTCTGGCGATCCATCAAGCCCCACCACGATCGCCTTCCCCGGGACCGGCACCGTCGGCTGCTCCACACCAGGCTCGGCCAGCACCGGCACCCGGGCGCCCCGAATCACCTTGTCGGCCACGCTACCCACGATCATCGCGCGGAACCCGCCACGCCCGCGCGTCGCAATGACGATCATCGAGGCGCTCTCCGACTCCTTCAGGATCTCGTCGGCCGCCGACCCGGCGATCACGTCGCAGCGAGTCTCACCGAGATCGTGCTCGGCGGCGACGTCCTTCGTATAGGCGCGGAACGTCTCTGCGGCCTTGCCCCGCTCGTTCTCGGGCACGTCCGTATCCAGCACGTGCAAGAAGCGAATAGGCGCCCCGGTGATGCGTGCGAGCCACGCTGCATCCGGGAGCGCGTTCTCCGCCAGTTTCGAGCCGTCGAGCGGCACCAGGATGGGGCGTTGCTCTGCCATCGGAAACCTCATTCGCTGGGTGTTTGCGCAAGCATGAACCATGTTCGCCCACGGTGCGAG
>CAUJEQ010000095.1 GCA_963169135.1 Chloroflexota bacterium | reverse complement strand
GCCTCGGCCATGATGTGCTGGGCGAGGGTGCTCTTGCCGGCGGATTCGGGGCCGAAAATCTCGGTCACGCGGCCGCGTGGGATGCCGCCGACGCCAAGGGCGATATCGAGCGCCAGTGAGCCCGAGGAGATCACCTCGATGGGAGCGGCGCTAGCCTCTCCGAGCTTAATCACGGCCCCACGCCCAAACTGCTTTTCGATTTGCGAAAGGGCCAGTTCGAGCGCCCGTGCCCGGTCGTTGTCTGCCATGCATCACCCGCAGTCGGATGTCGTACGGGGCCGGATGATACCACCACGGCTGGCCGCCGAGCGCATCCTACCGCGTGGCAAACAAATGTTCTAGTCCCCGCATGCCGGATCTCCAGCGCGATCTCCAATAGGCTGTTGGCATGGCTCGCCTTTCGGTCAGGGTCACTCCGCGCGCCGGCCGCGACGCGGTCGAGGGTTTCGACGCGGGCGGCACCCTGCGCGTTCGGGTGACGGCTGCTCCGGCAGACGGCGCCGCCAATGCCGCTGTGGCGAAACTCCTCGCCCGCGCGCTCGACGTTCCGGGCCGGGATATCCTCCTGGTCTCGGGTGCGACGGCGCGGCAGAAGGTGTTCGAGATCCCCATCGAGTTAGCCGAGGCGCGGACGCGGGTGGAGGCGCATCGGAATCGCTAAGGGGCGCCCGATGGTAAGCTCGAACGACTGCGGCGCGCTCGCCAGGCGCGCCGACTTCGCTCTCCAAGGATTCCCTTCGTGCCTGCACCAGACCTCGAGACGATCGTCTCGCTCGCGAAGCGCCGCGGCTTCGTGTTCCCTTCCGCCGAGATCTACGGCGGTTTCGCGAACGCCTACGACTATGGACCACTCGGCATCGAACTGAAGCGCAACATTCGCGAGGCGTGGTGGCGTTCGATGGTCCGGGAGCGCGACGACGTGGTCGGCCTGGATGCCGCTCTCATCACCAACCCCCAGGTTTGGGTCGGCAGTGGCCACGTGGCGAACTTCACCGACCCGTTGGTCGACTGCAGGAAGTGCCAGCGGCGCTTCCGGGCGGACCACCTGGAAGAGGGCGCCTATGGCGAGATCGTCCGGGACGCGAACGGGAACATCGTGTGCCCGAACGACGGCGGCGAACTCACCGAGCCACGCCAGTTCAACATGATGTTCAAGACCCAGGTCGGGCCGGTGGCCGACGAATCGGCGGTCGCATATCTGCCGCCGGAGACGGCACAGGGCATCTTCGTCAACTTCGACAATGTAGCCCAGTCGATGCGGAAGAAGCTGCCGTTCGGCATTGCCCAGACGCGCGTGAGCTTCCGCAATGAGATAACCCCGGGGCGGTTCATCTTTCGCACGCTCGAGTTCGAGCAGATGGAGATGGAGTACTTCTGCCGGCCGCCGAAAGACCGCAACAATCCGGCCGAGTATCTCGAACTGCACCGCCACTGGATCAACGAGCGGCTGAACTGGTACATCAACGTGGTCGGTATTTCGGCCGAGCGGTTGCGCTTGCGCGACCACGACAAGGACGAGCTCTCGCACTACAGCGCGGGGACGACCGACATCGAGTACCTGTTCCCGTGGGGCTGGGGCGAACTCGAGGGCATTGCGGCGCGGACGGACTTCGACCTCTCATCGCACGCGGCGCTGAGCGGCAAGCCACTTTCGTACTTCGACGAGGAGACGAATGAGCACGTGGTGCCGTGTGTGATCGAGCCGGCGGCCGGGCTGAGCCGCACGCTTGCGGTGGCGCTGCTGGAGGCCTACACCGAGGAGCCCGACGAGAAGGGCGAGAACCGGGTGGTGCTGAAGTTCAGGCCGAATATCGCCCCGATCAAGGTGGCCATCCTGCCGCTTTCGAAGAACGAAGCGCTGCGGCCGACCGCGCGGCGGGTGTACGACCTTGTCCGGCCGCTGTGGATGACCCAGTACGACGAGACGCAGTCGATTGGCCGCCGCTACCGCCGCCAGGACGAAATCGGCACGCCACTGTGCGTGACGGTCGACTTCCAGACGGTCGGGGAGAAGGGCGAACCGGGCGACGATGCGGTCACCATCCGCGAGCGGGACTCGCAGGCGCAGGTGCGCGTACCGATCGGCGGGCTGGTCGAGGCGCTACGGGAGCGCCTGGGGAGCAGCTAAGGGCACGGGACGAGTCACGGCGGGCGCCTTAGTCGCGATTCCGATCAGGGATGGCGGCTCAGGCCACCGGGGTCAGGGCTCGCGCCGGGCCGGGGATGGGGTCACCGCTGATGAGGCACGACTCGATCCACGCGGCCATCGCCTCTTCGAGGTTCTCCAGTGCCTCTGCGGGAGTATCCCCCGCAGTCATGCAACCCGGTAGCTCGGGGACCTCACCAAGGTAGCCCTCCAGGGGATCACCGTGGATGACCCGGTGGTAGGGAAGCCTCAGCCGCCGCTGGACTTCGGCCTCTCGCTCTGCATCATTCATCGCCTGGCTCCATGGTGTACCCAAGGACGGTGCGAACGTACCCAGGCTTCACGGGCGAGCCGTGCTTAGGAATCGAGAAGTGCCGCCCTTCCGGTGATCGGTAGACGTAGTGGCTCCCTCGCACGTGGTTCAGCTTCCAGCCCGAGAGTCTCAAGAGTTGGTCGACCTCCTCGAATCGGACGTTGCGCGGCCGTTCGGCAAGTCTGCGCCACAGCTCGCGCCGCTTCACCGGGCCATAGTACTCCACCCGGGGGTGGGGCTTCGCCTTCTGCCGGGAGAACTCCTCGCCCGCGATTCCCGATCGCGGACGCGCAGCGCAAAGGGGCTGGCGATGTGCCAGCCCCTTTTGCTGTCCCAAACGGTGCTGTGGTCTACGCCTTCTTGCCGGCCGCGCGGCAGGCCTGGCCGTACTCGGCGAGGGCGTGCACAACCGGGTCGGTGGCGCCGAGGTCACGCGGGCCGAAGTGGTGGGTAAGGGCCTCGTAGACGTGGGCGCTGGCGCGCTTGATGCCTTCCTCGTCGTGTTCGCGCGAACGCTGCCCGTATTCGGAGATGGCCTTGACCAGTGGCTGATGCGCAGCCAGGTCGAGGGGGCCGTAGTGGTGCGTCATGGCCTCGTAGAGGTGTGCGCTGGCGCGCTTCACTGCTTCTTCTGTGGTGCTGATGGTCTCTGTGCTCATGTCCCTCTCCTGTGAGAATTAATCTGATTGTAACACGTGCGAAACATGGAAGTAACAGCCCTTTCCTGGGTCTTTCGGGTATGTTTCCGGGCCCGGAGGTCCTCAGAATGGTTGCAGAACTCATCGTGCGGCCGGTGAACCCCGGTGACCTCGATGCCGCGGCCGCCTTGTTTGCCGCCAGGCACCGGCGTGACCGGGAACGGATTCCGCACCTCGAACCACGCATCAAAGACACGGCTGCAGCGCGCGAGCTCATCCGGCCGCTGTTCGAAAACCCAAGGGCGCGCGGCGCCATTGCAGAGT
>CAUJEQ010000094.1 GCA_963169135.1 Chloroflexota bacterium | reverse complement strand
CGGGACCCGGATGGCCGAGGGCGATGGCGGCTCCATCATCATGGTTTCGAGCACCGCCTCGCAGAACCCGGGCCCGAACGTGATCCCCTACGCCGCGGCCAAGGCGGGCCTGAACGCGATGACCGTCGGGTTCGCGCGCGCGTTCGCGCCAAAGGTGCGCGTGAACTGCATCATCCCGGGGCCGTTCCTGACCGACATTTCGAAGGCGTGGGACCTGGAGGCGTTCAACAAGCGCGCGGCCTCCACCATCCTCTTGCACCGCGGCGGCGAGCCCAACGAGATCGTCGGCGCGGCGCTCTACTTCGCCTCGGCGGCATCGAGCTTCACCACCGGGAGCCATCTCGTCGTCTCCGGCGGGAGCTACGGCGCCGAGTAGCCATCCCCGAACGCTCCCCTGCCAACGGCCCGGCAGGGATGCCGGGCTTCCCTACGTCCGCAGTGTCAGCCCACCATCGATGACCAGCCCGTGCCCCGTGACGAAGCCGCCGTCCTCCGAGGCGAGGAACAGGATGCCGCGGGCGATGTCGATGCCCTGCCCAAGCCGCTTGAGCGGCGACTTGCGCTCCCACACCTGGCGGATGTGGTCCTGGTCGAAGTTCTGCCGCGTCATACCGGTGTAGATGGCTCCAGGGAGGATGTAGTTCGCCGTGATGCCGAAGTTGCCGAGTTCGAGCGCGAGCGTGCGCGTGAGGCCGGCCACGCCCGCCTTCGAAGCGGCGTAGGCAGCGAGGCCGTAGTCCGTGCGTTCGGCCATCACCGAGGCCACGTTCACAATCCTGCCGCGACCGGATTCGCGCAGCGCCGGGATCGCCGCCTGGCAGAGCAGGAACATCCCGCGGATGTTCACGGCGAAGACGCGGTCCCACTCCTCGATGGAGAGGACCTCCGCCAGCGCGTTCGAGCCGGTGCCCGCGTTGTTCACGAGGATGTCCAGCCCATCGAGCCGCTCGATGGCCGCCGCGACGATCTCCTTGCCGGCCATTTCATCCGCAATGTTCGCCTCGAACGGGACGATGCCGGCCTGGCCCGCGTGCGCGTCAGCCAGACCCGTGCCCGGCAGGTCCACCGCGAGCACCCGCGCGCCTTCGCTCGCGAACAGTCCGGCGGTGGCCGCCCCGATGCCCGATGCAGCCCCGGTCACGATGGCGCGCATCCCTTCCAATCTCATCGCTGTCCCCCGGCGGTGTGGTCGCCGCCCGCAGAGCGGACTATAGCCGACACCACTCGCCCGGGCTTCTCGGGCATGACGGCAGCCCCGGCGTGCGCCAGAATCCATCCACAGACTCGAATTGGGGAGGGCGAAAGCATGGCGGGAGACGGCGACTACCTGTTTTCCGGGCTCAAGGTGCTCGATGTCGGCACCTGGATCGCGGGCCCGGTTGCGACCACCATCCTCGGCGACTTCGGCGCCTCAGTGATCAAGGTAGAAACGCCCGGGGCAGGCGACCCCTATCGTGCGCTGGCGAACGGTCCGCTCAGCCCACAAGCGCCCATGAACTACATGTGGCTCGCCGACGGCCGCAACAAACGCAGCATCGCCCTCAACCTGAAGACGCAGGAGGCGCGCGACATCCTGCTGCAACTGGTGCGCGACTGCGACGTGTACGTCACCAACCAGCCGTTCGCCACGCGGCGGGCGTTCGGCCTGACCTACGAGGACCTGGCGCCGCTGAACGAGCGCATGATCTACGCGTCGCTCACGGCGTATGGAGAAGAAGGCCCCGACGCCGAACTCGAAGGCTTCGACGGGGTCGCGTGGTGGGCGCGCACGGGGCTCATGGACCTGGTGCGCTCGCAGGGCGCCACGCCGGGCATGTCGGTGCCGGGAATGGGCGACCATCCGACGGCAGTCGCGGTGTACGCAATGATCGTCACCGCGCTGATGAACCGCGAACGCACGGGCAAGGGCACTCGCGTGCACACGAGCCTGCTGGCGAATGGTGTGTGGGCAAACCTCTGCTACGCCCAGGCCGCCATGGTCGAAGCCGAGTTCCCGGATCGCAGCGTGGTCCGGCCGCTGGTGAGCCCGAACCGGGTTTTGTTCGAAACGAGCGACGGCCGTCTCCTCCAGCTCTACATGGTGCGCACGCACGCCGAACTCGACGCCCTCCTCGTGGCCGCCGAACGCGAGGACCTGCTCTCGGACCCGCGTTTCGGCGAACACGCGTTGCGGCCCCAGCATGCTCCCGAGCTGGTCGAGGAGCTGAAGGCCACCCTCCGGCAACGCACGGCCGCCGAATGGATGCGCATCTTCCGGGAGAACGGCGTGCCCGTGACGCCTGTCGCCCAAACGCAGGATTTGTTGCATGACCCGCAGGTACTCGCGAACCGGATCGCCGTTCCGCCGAGCGACCCCACCGTCGTAGCACCACTCATCGTGAACCACCCGCTGAACATCGATGGGCTGGCCCGCGTCGGACCGACGCGGGCGCCGGAGGTGGGGGAACACACAGCAGAAGTATTGACCGAGCTTGGCTTCGATGCGGCCCAGCTGGCCGGGCTCCGGGCGCGGGGCGCGCTGTAAGACGGGCAGCGGCACGCCTTTGGTCGCGCGGACGTAGGGGTTCTCCCGCATATCTCGGCGCAGGAACGGTGCCGACAATACCGCCTGAGCGACTTTGCGTGCCCAGAGGTCGACGGCGATGACGATGACCCTCCGGCGGACAACCGCGCTCATCGTGGCGGTCACTTTGCTCGGTACTGCGATGGGCGTGTACGGGTTCTCCACGCTCGTCACGGATCAGACGTTCTCTGAGCTCGAACACTCCTACGCCGCCCGCGACGTTGACCGCGCGCGCAACGCCATCGCCAACGAGATCTCCCAGATCGACACGACCGTGGAGGACTGGGCCTCGTGGGACTCGACCTACGAGTACATGCGGGACCGCAACGGCGACTACGTGGCCGAAAACCTTGTGGACGAAACGCTCTGGGCCCTGGATTTGAACTATCTGTTGCTTATCGACCTCGACGGGCGCCCGGTCATCACTCGCTCCGTCGAGCGCGAGAGCGGCAATCCCGTCCCCGTGGCGCCCGACCTGTTGCGTGAACTGCGCCTGCCCATCAGGCAGCCACAGGGCGCCGCCGACGGCTACCAGCGCGCCGGGATCGTCCTCCTGGAGGGCGGCCCCCTCATGTTCGCCCTTCGTCCGGTGCTCACCAGCGGCGACCGCGGGCCCGCCCGCGGATACCTGTTGATGGCGCGCTACCTCGATGAAGCCACGCTCGAGCGACTTTCCGAGCAGACCGTCCTGGAGCTCTCGCTGACCACCACCAGCGGCCCCCCCCTCGCGGAAGTCGCCATGACTCACCTGGACGACAATACCCTCCGCGCGGCGGGCGCCTTGCCCACCGAGAACCAGGCGGAGTCCCTCCAGGTCGAGGTGGTGATCGACCGCGATATCGCGCGGGAGGGCACCCGCGTCGGCTGGTGGATGCTGGCGATCGCAGCCGGCATGACCTTGATCTTCGGCACCGCCATCTTCTGGCTGCTGGAGCGGCTGGTGGTACGCCGCCTGCGCCGCCTCAGCAGCGAACTCTCCCAGATTGGCGGCTCGGGCGAACTCGGGCGCCGGGTCGCGGCCGAAGGCCGGGACGAAGTCGGGCAGCTCGCCGGGGACATCAACGGGATGCTCGCCTCGCTCGAACTATCCGCCGGACGCTATGAGGCACTCGTCGGTTCGACCCCGGACGCCATCTACCTCGTGAGGGAAGGCAGCATCGTCTTCGCCAATCCCGCCGGTGTTGCGTTCGTGGGAGCGGCCGACCAGGCCGAACTGACCGGGAGGCCCCTGGAGACGCTCGCCGTGCAACGCGACCGCGCGGCCATCCGGTCGGCCCTCACGCCCGATAACCAGGCGGCCCCGGCCCGGTTCGAGGTGACCTTTGCCGGCACCGCCCGCCGGCGAGTCGACCTGGCGTTCGTGTCCGTTGGAAGCGATGGGCTCTGGCAGGTGAGCGGCCGGGACGTGACCGAGCTGCGAGAACGTGAAGCTCGCGAGCGGACGTTCGAACGGAGGATGCAGGAGGCCCAGCGGCTGGAGAGCCTCGGCCTGCTGGCCGGCGGCATCGCGCACGATTTTAACAACATTCTCCTGGCCGTAGCGGGCAATGCCGCCATGGCGAAGCTCGAAGTCGACCCGAAAAGCTCCGCCGCGGAGTCCATCACCGAGATTGAGACTGCGGCCTTCCGGGCAGCCGACCTCACGCGTCAGCTCCTCGCCTACGCCGGCAACGGCCAGCTGATGATCCAGCACGTCGACGTAGCTGAGCTCGTCCGCGATACCGTGAAGCTCGTCCGGCGGGTCACCAGCAGCTTTGTGGTGGTCGACATCGACGCTTCGGCCACGCCAGTGTTCATCGAGGGCGACGACGTGCAACTGCGCCAGGTGGTCATGAACCTGGTGACCAACGCCTTCGACGCTCTGGGAGATCGCCCCGGCCACATGCGGGTCTCCAGCGGCGCGCGAGAATTCGACGCCGCCGAACTGAGCCTCATTCGGAGCGGCGTCATCACCGCTCCCGGGCGCTACGCGTTTGTCAGCGTCGCGGACGACGGCCCCGGCATCCCGCCGGACACGATCAACCGCGTATTCGAGCCGTTCTACTCAACCAAGGGTCCGGGGCGCGGGCTGGGCTTGGCCGCGGTCATCGGCATCGTGAACGCCCACAGGGGCGCCATAGTCGTCGAGTCAAACGAGGACCATGGCTCGACGTTCACCGTCCTCTTCCCGGAGGCCTCGGCCGTTCCGTCCGACGCCGTGACAGCCCCGATCAGGCCGTGATCGCGCCGCCGTGATCGTCCTCGCCCGGGACGAGGTGGATATCGGCGGGGTCGATCTCGACATTGAACAACTTGCGCGAGGTGATGTTCAAAACCTCGTAGGGACGGGCGGCGATCTCCACTTCGATCCGCGGGCCAGGGCCCTCAGGCTGGAGCTGCAGCACGTGGCTCGAGCCGTAGGCGAACTCGGCGACGACTTCGGCGGGGATGAGGTTTCGGGGCGAGGAGGCGGCTTGCATGTCGCGGCGCAGGTTGACGCGCTCGGCCCGGACCACGGCGTGGACCCGTTCTCCGGGGACGAACGCCCGGGCCGGGGGCGACGCGCGCAGCGATGCCCCTTCGACATTGACCGCGACCGCTTCGGGCGCGACGTGAGTCACAACACCTTCCCAGATGTTGGCGACGCCGGTCAGTTCGGCGACGCGGCGTGAGGCCGGGCGGCGGAAGACATCCTCTCGCGCTCCAAGCTGGAGCACCCGGCCCGCATCGAAGACAGCGATCCGGTCGGCAAGGAAGTGGGCTTCGCGGAGGTCGTGGGTAACGAACAGGATGGTGAGGCCCAGTTCAGTCCGGAGGCGAAGCAGCTCGCGCCGCATCGAGTTTCGAAGCGCATCATCGAGAGCGCTGAACGGCTCATCCAGCAGCAGAAGCCGCGACTGCCGGGCAAGCGCGCGGGCAATCGCAACCCGCTGCTGCTGGCCGCCGCTGAGCGAGCGCGGCTTGCGATGCTCGAACCCCAGGAGACCGAACATGTCCAGCAATTCGGTCGCGCGGGCGGCGCGCTCGCGGCGAGGCAAATCGTGGATACCGAACTCGACGTTTCCCTGGACATCGAGATGCGGGAGAAGGGTGTTGCCCTGGGTGACGAGCCCGGCCGCGCGGTGGTGTGGTGCCAGGTCGATGCTGGAAGCGGCGTCGAACAGCACCTTACCGCCGAATACGATACGTCCGCTGTCGGGGCGGGCAAGACCGGCGATGGACTTGAGCGTCATACTCTTCCCGGAGCCGGAGTGCCCGTAAAGCACCGTGATGCCGGGGCCGGTCTCGAAGTCGATATCGAGGACGAAGGGGCCCAGCTGCCGCTGGAGACGGACCGCGAGCACGGAATCCATCAGCGCGCCTGTCGCGCCGTTGCACGCCGCCGCAGGACGAGCGCGAGCGCCGTGAGAATGAGGATCCCCATGACGACCGTTAGGAGCGCGAGCGTATGCGCCAGGGAAGTGTTGCCCGCCTGGGTCGCGTCGTAGATGGCGGCCGGTACCGTCTGGGTCTCACCGGGGATATTCGCGGCGACGATGATGGTCGCGCCGAACTCGCCGATGCTCCGCGCAAACGCGATCAGGGAAGCGGCGACCATCGACGGCCAGGCAAGCGGGATGGCCACCTGCCAGAAAACGCGCCGGCGGCCCGCCATGGTTGCCGCCACATCGAGCAGCTCGGGGTCGATCTGTTCGAACCCGGCCTGCGCGGTGCGGACGAAGAGGGGCAACGCGACGACCGCGGCGGCAATGGCCGCACCCTGCCACGTGAAGACGAGCCGGATCCCCAGGTCATCGATGAGGAACCGGCCGAAGGCGCTCTGGCGGCCCAACCCGTAGAGGATGTAATAGCCGACCGCCGTCGGTGGGAGCACCAGGGGCAGCAACGCGACGGAGGAGAGAAAGCCGGCAACTGCCGGCCGCGTGCGGGAGATCGCCCAGGAGAGCGGCGTGCCCACCAGGATGCACAGCAGCGTAGCCAGCACGGCAATCTGGGCCGAGATCCGGAAGGTGCTCCAGTCAACCTCACTCAGGCTCAACGTGGCACCTCCTCGAAGCCGTGATCACGGAGGGCGGCCTGGCCTTCCGGGTCGAGCAGGTACTGGAGGACGCAGCGGGCGGTCAATTCGGCGCCGGTGCCCTTGATGACGGCCCCTCCCTGTTCAATTGGCTGGTGGAGAGTCGAGTCGATCAGGGTGTATGAGGCGGGCGAGCCGTTGATGACCAGGGCCAGGGCGACGATACCGGCGTCAGCATCGCCTTTCTCGACGTAGTCGGTGGCCTGCCGGATGTTCTCGCCGAGGACGAGCTTCTCCTCGATCGCATCGTAGAGACCGCTCGCTTCGAGCGCCTCTCTTGCCGCCCGGCCGTAGGGTGCGTGGCCGGGGTTGGCTATGGCGATCCGCCGGATGGACTCGGACGTGAGCCCTTCGAAGGCCGTCACGGGCTCGATACCGGCGCGCGTGGCCAGCACGATCCGGCCGACCCCGTATGAGGCGACCCCGTTCGGAACGACGAGTCCCTTTGCCGCGAGGTCGCGCGGGTATTGGGCGTCGGCAGAGAGGTAGAGGCCAAACTTCGCGCCTGCCTCGACCTGGTTCTTCAGCTGGCCGGAAGAACCAAACACCAGCGTGAGGCGCGTCTCGCAGCGCTTCTCGATGTCCGGCTGCAGGGCCGCCAGGACGTCGCGCAGGTCGGAGGCGGCGGCGACGGTCATCTGACTGCTGGACTTTTCATCAGGGCCCGCCCCTTCAAATGCTGAGCCCGTCCGCACGGTCGGAGAAGCGCCGTCGGCATCAGTCGAGCCGCTGCACGAGGCCAGTGCCGGTACTGCCGCGAAGCTCACGGCCAGGACGAGAAGCCGCCTCACGTGCGCACTACCTCGTCCTCAAGTTCGCGCGCATAGGCCTGGAGCCAGCCGAGCGTGGCTTCGGCAGCGGAGCGCTTGGACTGGAGCACAAGCCGCTGGAACGCCCCACGCGGGAGGGCCCCGTCCAGGCCGGCGAGGTAGTCCTTGCAGGCCCCCACCTGGTCACCGAGGAGGCGCCGGTTCGCTCCAGGGTCGAGCCGTGAGAGAAAGAACAGCTTGATCAGCAGTTCGAGCCGGACCTCGCGCATACGGCCCACGGGCCGGCGGAGCCATGCATGGATGAGTTCCCGCCCGGCCGGCGTCAGTTCGAACGTCTTGCGCGGAGGCCGCTGCCCGACACGTTCCTCGGCCCACGTCACCAGTCCGCGCGCCTCGACGTTGCGGAGATAGGTGTAGAGCGTGCTCTGCTCCACGGGGCACACGTCGGAAAGCCCCTCCTCTTCGATGAACGCAGTCATTTCGTAGCCGTGCATCGGCCGGAGGGCAAGGAGAGCAAGCACGGCGTACTCGCCGGGGAGAAGCGGGCGTTCGGCCATCGTCCGCAAGGTACTCAGGCGCGGGATACTTGGCAACCAAGTAACCCGCGAGATCCGCTGCACAATCCACGAGTCGCCGGTCGCGCCATGTTCCACCACAATGCGCGCATGGAACTGTACGACGCCATGGACACGACCTTCG
>CAUJEQ010000093.1 GCA_963169135.1 Chloroflexota bacterium | reverse complement strand
TCAGGCGACGGCGGGCCTCGCCGATGGCCGCCGGGCAGCCGAGGGTGTCATGATCCGCGGGCCGTTCGAACGGGCGCTCACCAGGTCGCGCTGGGCGCGCCGCAAGAAGTCGCGGACTTCAAGTTCGCCTTCGTACCCGCTCAACGAGACCACCGGGAACATCTGGTTGGCGCTATCAAGGGGAATGCACGAACCCAGTGCCGGGAGCAGGTTGTCCGCCTTGTCGGCCGCCGTCCGGTCTCGCTCGTCGGCGATGACCGCCGCGAACACTGGCCCCTGCAGGTGGGCGACGAAGTCGCCTTCGCCAAGTGTTTGGCGCATCACTCGTCCAACCGAGGGCAGGAACCGCTCGTCGCCCGCCTTCAATTTCTCGAAACCGCCAAAGTCGGTAAGGACCAGCGAGAACGCGCGCCCGTTCCGCACCGAGCGCATCATTTGGCGGCGCAGCTCGAACACGAAGTGGCGGCTGTTGGGCAGCCCGGTCGCGTCGTCCTCGTAGATGCGTCCCCGCATCCGGTCGAGGGCCCGGTGGAAGCGGCGGCCCTGTTCCGATTCTTCATACCAGAACTGGACGTGCACCCCGGCGAACAACAGCGTCGAGAGGCCGATTACCAGGAAGTTCGAACCGTTGCCGGAGATGATCGTCTGCGCTTCCACGCAGAAAATGATGATCCAGAGAGCGAATGTCACCGGGCGGACCATCCGCACCAGCAGCGACGACTCGACGGAGCCGAGCTCGTTCTGCTCTGCCGAAGGCAACAGGAAGGCGCTCAGCATGGGCGGCTTGTTCATAGGTGAACCCCTGACGATCTCACTTAGTAGGTCGAACGCCCGGGGGCCTATCCACAGCCCGGCAATGTAAACCGTGTGTAATTCTTTCCCCGGCGAGCTAACTGGCACGCCGTGGCGGGAGCGATTCCAGGTACTCGTGGATGGCCTGGGCCGCGCGCCGCCCATCGGCCAGCGCCGTGACCACGAGGTCGGCCCCGTTCACGTTGTCGCCCCCCGCGAACACCCCGGGCCGCGAGGTCTGTCCCTGGCGATCGACCTGGATGAGCGCTTTCCGGTCGGCCTTCAGCCCGCTCGTCGTCTGGGGGACCACCGGGTCGGCGCCATAGCCGATGGCGATCGCGACGGCATCGGCCGGGATGAAGAATTCGCTGCCCTTCACCGGGATGGGCCGGCGCCGGCCCGATTCGTCCGGCTCGCCCAGTTCCATTCGCTGGCACTCGACCGAGACCACGTGGCCGTTTTCATCGCCAATGAGGCGCGCCGGCAGGGTGAGCATCTCGAAGATCACACCCTCTTCGCGAGCGTTCTTGCGCTCTTCGCCCCGCCCCAGCATCTCCGCTTCGGTGCGCCGGTACACGCAGGTCACGTGCTCGGCGCCCAGCCGGACGGCCGTCCGCACGCAGTCCATTGAGGTGTCGCCACCGCCGATGACGACCACATTCGTCAGCTTTGGCAGCGGTTCGCGGAAGTGCGAAGGAAGCTGATCGGCCGAAAGATTGCCCCGGACGAGGAACTCGGTGGCACTGTAGACGCCGGTCAGGCCCTCGCCCTCGATTTCCATCTGGTTCCCCACCCCGGCGCCCGTGCCAAGGAAGACCGCCTCGAAGCCGGATTTGAACAAGCCGTCGAGGGTCACGTCCTTGCCGACGTAGGTGTTGCAGACGAATTTCACGCCCAGCTCTTCCAGGTGCGTGATGTAGTCATCCACGATGCTCTTGCGCATCTTGAAGTTCGGGATGCCATAGACAAGAACGCCGCCCGGCTCGGGCCAGAATTCGTATACCGTCGGAGCGTGGCCTTCCATCGCCAGCTGTTCGGCCACTGCCAGCCCGGCCGGGCCAGACCCAATGATGGCAACGCTGTGGCCAGTCGGCTCGGGCAGGTAGCGCGGCTTCGGGTAGCCGCTCAACTCCTGCCGCTGGTAGTCGGTGCAGAACGCTTCGAGCTTCCCGATGGTGACCGGTGGCTCTTTCTCGCCACCGGGCCGGATCGCAAAGCCAACCACGCAGGCGCCTTCGCACAGCTTCTCCTGCGGGCAGAGCCGGCCGCACATCTCCGGCAGGTTGCTCGTCTCGCGGAACTTGTCCGCCGCCCCGAGGATGTCGCCCACCTCGAGCAGCGCGAATGCCCCCGGGATGTCGTTGCTCACGGGGCAGGCTTCCTGGCACGGCGCTGAGGGGCACTGGATACAGCGCGAGGCCTCAACTCTCGCGGCGTTCAGGTCGAACCCGATGTAGGTCTCGTCGAAATTTCGCTTGCGGGCTTCGGGGTCCTGCTTCGGGACCGGTTGAACGCTGATGGCAAGACGGCGCGCGACTTCGTGTGTCATAGATCTGTGGTGCAACGCAGGGGCCGAGCCGCGGCGGCCCGCCCCTGCGAAAAATCCTTATTGAAGGGTACCCGATGATCGTACCGGAGCCGCCCGCGATGTCAACGAACACATCGCCCGCTGGACAGGGATCCCCCTTTCCCTGCCTAATGCGCCAACCCCAACGCCAGCAGGAGTCTTGCAGATGGCACGCCTTGCCCCGCTCGATCTCGACCAGCTCCAGCCCGGCCAGCGCGCCGTAGCCGACGCTATCATCAACGGCCCGCGCGGCGGCCTCCGGGGCCCTTTCGAGGCATGGCTGCGCAGCCCCGAACTGGCCGACCGCGCCCAGAAGCTCGGGGAGTACTGCCGCTTTGGCACCAGCCTGCCGCGCGACCTCTCCGAGTTCGCCATCCTGCTGACCGGCAAGCACTGGAAGGCCCAGTTCGAGTTCTGGGCGCACGCCCGCCTCGCGCGCGAGGCCGGGCTCCCCGATGACATCATCGAGGCGGTCGCTACCAACGCCACGCCCCCTTTCCGGAACGAGGCGCAACGCGCGGTGTATGCGCTCGTCACCGAGCACTTCGCCACCAACCGCGTCTCCGATGCCACCTACCGGATCGCCATTGACGAACTCGGCGAGCGCGGCGTAGTCGACCTGGTCGGCGTGGTCGGCTATTACTGCCTGGTGTCCATGACCTTGAACGTCTTCGACGTCGGCCTCCCGCCCGGCCAGGCCGAACTGCTTCCATGACCGGAATCTGCCATCTGGCCGTCCAGTGCGTCCCCGATCGCCCATCGCTTCCGGCAACGCGGCATGGTGAAATAGGGCCATGAAGATCCTCGTCACCACCGACGGCTCCGAGCGCTCGCTCTGTGTCCTTCCCCATGCGGCGCGTTTCGCGACGGCCACGGGCGCGGAGCTGACCCTGATGCGCGTGCTCGATCCCCGCACCGACGCCTCCGGCGACATCGCCCCTTCGCTCGAAGAGGCGCTGGTCCAGGTTCGCGAACGCTGGACCGCTGAGTTGGGGGCTGTGCTCGCTGAGCGCGGCATTGCGGGCGAAACCCATATCGCCGAACGCAAGTGGGGCGAGGACATCCCCACGACCATCCACCGCGCCGCCGACGAGACGGCCGCAACCTTGTTGGCGATGGACTCCCGGGGCACCGGCGCCATCCGTCACGCCCTGTTTGGCAGCGTCACCATGGGCGTCATCTCGAAGGCCGACCTCCCCGTGATGTCCCTCGGCGGGTGCCCGCCGCTGCCCGGCTACGACGGGATCTACCACCTCCTCATTACCTCAGACGGCTCGCCGGATGCGCGCAGCGTCTTCGCCGGGCTGGGCGAAGTCCTGGCTCCCGGAAAGGTCAAAGTGACGCTCCTCCAGGTAGTCGTGATGCAGGCCCTCGAACCAGAGGCCGAGGCCGAGGCGCGGGGCCTGTCCGAGCTTCGCCCACTCCTCGAACGCGTGCCGGCCGGCGTCGAGGCCGCGGCGATGGCCCGGGTCATCCCGCCCGCCGGCGGCATCGACACCGCGATCGCAGGCGCCGCCGCCGAAATCCGCGCCGACGCGATCGCGACGGCCACCCACGGCCACAGCGCCCGGCGCCACCTGGTCGCCGGCAGCACCGCGCTGGGGGTGGTGAAGCTCGCCGATGTCCCGGTCATCCTCGTGAAGAGCCACCCGATCGACTGAGCCGTGCCGCCGCCGATTCCGGGCCATTCGAGCGGCCAGACATGGCCATTCAGCCTTGGCGTAAACCCAATCCGGGGAACAAAATGCCAGTGCTTCTGCGCGAGGAGGCCTTGCCATGGCGGACGACGGCGGCGACACATCCGAGCCACTGGGCTTTTTCGGCCAGCTCCGGTCGCAGCACTGGGCCGTCAAGATCATTCTCGGCTTCGTCGTGCTCCTCTTCGGGTCGCCGTTCCTCGGGATCGGTGCCGGCATCGCTTACGGCATCGCCCGCGGGCCCGGCCTCCTTGTCTACGGCGCGCTGGTCCTTATCGGCTACGGCTGGTTCGTGTTCACCAAACCACAGGTGCCAGTCTCTGAGCCGGACCTCCTCGCCACGGGGGTCCCGCCCCCGCCTGCCCGGCTGGCCTCTGCGGCGGTTGCACCCGTACCCGCGCGCCATGATCCTTTTGCCGCCTCCAGGCTGGTCACGTCGCGATACTGCGAGTCGTGCGGCGCAGAGTTCGCCAGCGAGCTCTCGCGCTGCCCCGAGTGTGGCGCGCAGTGGCAGGACGTGCCGCCCGGATCCATCCGGGCCATTGCCCATTACCTGAACCAGCTCACGCGCGATCGGCT
>CAUJEQ010000092.1 GCA_963169135.1 Chloroflexota bacterium | reverse complement strand
CACAGCCTGTGGTGGCAGTTCGCACCGCGGCGGATGCCACCGTGACCAGTGACAACGCAACATCGGTCACCCTCGCGGTCAGCGGAGGTGCGACCCTCGCCTGCACTGGCGGCCTCAGCAAGACTGTCAGCGCGGGCGTCGCTACCTTCTCGGGCTGTAGCGTCACCCCTGCCGGCGAGAACTACACCGTGACCGCAACCAGCTCGCCTGTGCTGACCCCGGCCACCAGCAGCGCTTTCGACGTCACAGCGGCGCCCCCAACCTCCTCGAACCAGCTCGTTGTGGCGACCCCGGCCGCCGGAACTGGCGTCCCCCGGTCGCGTCTCGCGTTCACCGTCGCCGATGGCACCCTCGCGCCTGCTGCGGTGAAGTTCATTATCAAGCGGACCACCGACAACAAATACTGGAACGCTGACACCGAGGCGTGGGAGGCCGCCGCCCACCAGAACGCCGCCACCGGCTCCGACGGCAACTGGAAGCTCGAAATAACCGGCACCGCCCGCCGTCAGTTCGTCGGCACTTCAGTGACCGTCGAGGTCCGCGCCACGGTCGGCTCAGCCACCCACGTGAACGCTTCCATCCCCACCATCGCGATTCGCTGACGGCCTGGGCGGCACGCCATCGGGGTTTCTCCCCGGCGCCTACCGGGTTTCCCATGTACGAATACGCGTCCGCCCGATACTCCAACAGCTGGCGCTGCCGATAGGCTTCCCCCATGCGAATGGGAATGCGCCAGAAACGCCTCCTCCCGGCCGCGGCGGCGCTTGGGGCCCTTGCCTTCGCCTCGACGGGCTGCATGCAGTACGCACCGGATGGTTCCGTGGCCACTCCCCCCCCGCCGGGCCAGACCGACTCCTCCCGCCTGCCGCAGCTCCTCAGCCAGCTCCAGGGCGCAGGCGCCGGAGTCGAAGTGTTCGACGGCACGCAGAGCGACGTCCTGGCCGCCCAGGACGCCCCCTCGCCAAGTCCCGTGGGGGGCAAAGACGCGGGGCCGCCGGCCACTTCGACCGTGGCAGGCGAGCGAACGCCCAACCCCGCATCTCCAACGGCAACTCCCACCCGGACCCCCACGGCCCCGCCCACGGCGGCGCCGGGAAACGAGGGCGAGACATCCACACCGACGCCGTCCGCCACCCCCACGCCAACCGCGACGCCGACCCCAACCGCGACGCCGACGCCCACAGCCACGCCGTCCCCCACGCCGGTCCTTCCCCAGACAGAGGGCGGCCTGACTCCAACTGCAACTCCGCCCTCAGAGGGATGACCGGTCCATGCCCGACACGTTCGTTCGCACCCGCTGCTCCTCCTGCGCCCGGCCCCTTGGCTTCGAGGATTGGTCCAACGGTTCGGATCGCTGCCAGTCTTGCATGCGCGCCCGTTCGGCGGCCGCCCGCGCCCCTGATCCGCCCGATCCGCTGTCGTTCGACCACGCCGCCTTCGCCGCCCGGGCGAACGCGTACGAGCGGATGCTCGACGACATCCCTGATGAGCTGGTCGAGGAACTTGTGGCCGCGCTCGAAGAGGAGGCCGCACGGATGCCGTCCGCGGGGCCCAATCCGGTGCGCGAAGTGCTCTCGGAACTTGGATTGGGCCAGTCCCCGAGTGAACGCCATTGGGCTGCCTGGGGTTTCGCCGCGGGCTTCGCCGCCAACGTCGTCATCGCCAAATACGCCCAGATGACCACTGCTGCTCCGATGTCACAGTTCATCGGACCCATGCTTCTCGGTGGCCTGCTGGCCGGCGCCACCTGCAGTGCGATCGGCTGGGCATTCGCCAAACTCCGCGAGCGTTAACTCCGCGTGTTGGCCGTTGCCCGGGCCTCGCCCAGACTGGACCCGAGACTCGTCGCTCGCTGGGGGAGACTGTGCGGATCCTGGTTACTGGCGGAGCCGGCTTCATCGGCTCGCACATCGTCGAGGCCTACCTCGCCGAGGGCCACGAGGTTGCTGTTGTGGACAACCTTTCCACCGGCCGCCGCGCCAACGTCGATCGCCGCGCAACCCTCCACGAAGTCGACATCCACTCCCGCGAACTCGAACCGATCTTTGCCTCCTTCAGGCCCGAGGTCGTGAACCACCACGCCGCCCAGGCCAGCGTGAAGGTCGGACAGGCAGACCCCGTGCACGACCTCGAAGTCAACGGCGGCGGCACTGCCCGGATCGCCCAGCTCGCCGTCACTCATGGCGCACGGAAGCTCATCTACGCGTCCTCCGGCGGAACCGTCTATGGCGACCCCGAGTACCTGCCCGTGACCGAAGATCACCCGATTGCACCCCGCTCGAACTACGGCGCCTCGAAGTACGTCGGCGAAATGTACGTCCAGCTCGCCGCCCGCACCTCGGGCATCGAGTACACCATTTTCCGCTACGGAAACGCTTTCGGCCCTCGCCAGGACCCCCACGGCGAGGCGGGGGTGGTAGCCATCTTCGCCGGGCTTATGCAAGCCGGCCAGCCCTGTACCATCGATGGCGACGGAGATCAAAGGAAGGACTACGTCTACGTTGGGGACATGGCGCGCGCCAACGTCCTCGCGCTGGCTGGGGGAAACGGGCTCGTCGCCAACGTCGGCACGGGCGAGGGCACGACGGTGAACCACATCTACCGGGTCCTCTCGGAAGCCTTCGGCAACACCATCGAACCCCGCAGCGGCCCCCCCCGCCCGGGCGACGTGCGCAACTTCTGGCTCGACTGCACGCGCGCGGAAGCGGCGCTCGGCTGGCAGCCTCGGGTGTCCTTCGAAGAGGGCATCCGCCTCACCGTCGCGGCCCTCTCCTGACGGCGGCCCCTCCGCGACCGATGCCTCAGGACTCCGTGATGAGCGTGCCGTCCTTTCGCGTCATGCGACCCGCCTGCGGCACGCCATGGATCATCTCGCGCGGTTCGACCTTGTTTTCGCACCAGCGGTCCAGCGTGTCCCGCTCGGATACGAACTCCATCCTCGGCACGGCATACCCGCACGAAGTCTGCACCTTCTCGACATCCACGAAGAACGCCTGCCGGACATACGGGTGGAAGTCGTCCACGAAGGCGTCCCGGTACTCTGCCAGTTCCGGGGCATCCAGATCGACGCGCCGGCCCCGGCCGTACAGGCGAAGAATGCTCGCGGTCGCTTCGAAACTGCAGAGCATCAGCGTGATGCGGCCCGTCTCTCCCAGGTGCTTCGCAGTTTCATTGCCGCTACCGGGATAGTCGAGGTACCCAACCAGGTTTGGCCCCAGCACTTTCAGTAGCGTGCGCCCCTTGGGCGAGAGGTTGGGGTAGCCGCTCTCCGGTTCGGCCGGCGCGGTCGCGACGAAGAACATGTGCTGCTTCTCGATGAATGCCCCCCGTTCGTCATCGATGTGCTCGTACCAGTTCGCCATCGGCACACCTCCAACTCGAACCGTGTGCGCTCATCGTGCGCTCACGCGTACGCGTCACCAAGCGCCACTTCGTCGCCTGGAGCCCCCGCGAAGTGGCCCCATTCGGTTCTTACAGAAACGGGTTGGGAGTTGCACCAAGTCCGAACGTCTCGGCTACAGGACCGCGCACCAGTTGCCCCTGATACGTGCTCAGTGATTCCGCCAGCGCCCGGTCGGCCGTCAACGCCCCCTCCACTCCCAGCCGCGCGATCTCCTCGATGTAGGGAAGCGTAGCGCTCGTGAGGGCCTGCGTGCTCGTCTGCGGTACCGCCCCCGGCATGTTCGTCACACAGTAGTGGACGACACCCTCTTCCACATAGGTCGGTTCGCTGTGCGTCGTGGGACGGCTCGTTTCCGAAGCTCCGCCCTGGTCGATCGACACGTCCACGATCACCGCTCCAGGCCCCATCGTGCGGACCATGTCCCGCGTCACCACTTTCGGCGCCGCGGCTCCCGGGACGAGCACCGAGAGGATCGCCAGGTCAGCGCCAAACAACTCTTCAGCAACTCCCTGTGGGGAGGAGACCCGCGTGCCAATTCGCCCGCCGAAGTTCTCCTGCAGGTAGGTGAGACGCGCCAGATCCCGCGACATCACGGTCACGCGCGCATCAAGCCCCATGAGCACCCGTGCCGCGGCCGTCGCCACCGTCCCCGAACCAACGATGACGACCTTCCCCGGTGGCACGCCCGCAACCCCGCCGAGGAGCTTCCCCTTCCCGGGTCCGGGGTGTTTGAGCAGGTGGGCGCCGATCTCGGCCGCCATCCGTCCCGCCACCTGTGACATCGGCGCCAGCAATGGCAGCGATCCGTCGGCCTTTCGCACCAGCTCGTACGCCAGCGACGTGCATCCCGAAGCCATCAGGCGTTCGGTGAGTTCTCGCTCGGCCGCCAGATGCAGGTACGTGAACAGCGAGCAGCCCGGTCGGAGGTAGCCGTACTCGCTCTCCACGGGCTCCTTCACCTTTACCACCAGGTCGCACGTGGCCCAGACCTCGGCGGCGGTTTCGAGCGGTCGGCCGCCGGACGAGACATAGGCCACATCCATGTGACCCGAGCGCGCTCCAGCCCCTCGCTCGAAGTACACCTCGTGTCCGTGGGAAGCCAGCGCAAATGCGCCTTCGGGCGTCAAGCCCACGCGCGCTTCCCCGTCTTTGCGTTCGCGGACTGTCCCGATGCGCATGCCAGTGACCCTCCCTCTTGCCGGCGCCATCCTACGCCGTTCACCGAACTTCAACCGCGATTCAGGGAAAGGCCCACCGCCTCACCTGTACTGCCTCGCCGTCACACTGCCGACCCTCAATGCAGACGGCGTCATGCGGGCGTGTGCCGCGGAAGGATCCGGGGTGGTCAAACAGGGTTCAAGTCATCGGTCGAATACATGGCGCTTCGTCGCCACAGTCGCCTCGCTCGGCCTGCTCGCGTGGGGGCTGGCTGCCTATGCGTACGTTGGCACCGGCGGCGCCCGTGCGGATGCGAGCGAGCACTTCCGCGACGTTGAGACCGTGCTGGTCGTACCCCACGGCGGACAGTGGTTCTATGTCAAAGTCGGGTTCTTCATGCACGACGATGGCACCGGCTCGTTCGAGGCCGCGGCCGAAACCGCCCGCGCCGAGATGCTCGCCCGGTTCCCCGGGGCCGCGGAAGTGTTGCCCGGCTCTGTCTCCGCGCAGTACGTCACGAGCGGGTTCAAGTGGATGGACGGCAGCGCCAGCTGGTCCTACAACGCCCAGGATGAACCTGCGGGAGTGGCCGGGGCCGCTCAGCAGTCCATGCAGGCCGCCGCTTCCACGTGGGGGCAACAGGGTGTCGCATTCTCCTTCACGGGCGGTGAATCCAGCGGTAGCGACACTGGCGCTTGCGGTGGCGGTACCGATGGCTCCAACACGGTCGGCTGGGCGCCCCAGAGCGGCTCCGTCCTCGCCGTCACCTGCTCCTGGTACAGCACCGTCGGCAACCCCTACAAGCCCGCCGTCGAGTTCGACATGCAGTTTGATCCCGACTGGAACTGGACCACCGGCAGCCCCACGCAGGTAGACCTGGAGAGCGTCGCCCTCCACGAGTTCGGCCACGCACTTGGCCTGAACCACACAGCGGACGGCTCCGCGGTCATGTACGCCAGCTACCCCTCAGGCGCCCAGAAGCGGCAGCCAACCCAGGATGACATCGATGGCCTGAACGCCATCTACGGAGCTGGCGCTGAGCCAACCGCGACCGCCACTCCGTCGCCCGCAGCGACGGAGACCCCCTCGCCCACCTCAACCCCAACCCAGGCGGGTACGGCGACAGCTACCCCGCCGCCCGGCTCGACGCACACGCCGACCCCGTTCCCGCCGACTGCGACGCCCTTCCCGCCGACATCCACTCCTGTGCCGGGCGTCGGTGGCGGCACGGTCGTGCCCACACCGACGCTGGCCCCGGCCACCCCCACTGCTACACCCGCTTCGACCCGGACGCCGCTCCCATCGGCGACGGCAACGCCGACAACGGCGACGTCGTCGCCGACGCCCACGCCGGCCGGTGTGCCGCCATCGCTTCCCATCTTGCCCGGGGCGAACTTGCTAGCCTGGCCGGGAGGCGATCTCCCGCCCATGGTGGCTCTGGGACCGATGGCAGCCTCCATCCGCATCGTCTACGGCTACGACGCTGCAACCGGCACATGGCTTCGCTACGCCCCCGGCCTGCCCGCCTATCTCAACAACATGGCCATCCTGAAGAAGGGCCAGGCCTACTGGTTCATCGCGAAGGGTGCTGGCCTCATCCAGTTCGAGGAATAGCCGCCCTTGCCGCGGTCCAACTGCGAGCCGCATCGACTCCGGGGTAACCTCTCCCCCATGAGCAAAGCTCTCGGCCTCGGCGCGCTACTCCTTGGCCCGTTACTGGCGGCTGGCTCCCTGGTGCACCGCCCGGCCGTCGCTGCGCCGGCGCGCCACACGCTGTCGCTCGAAGTCCATCGCGCCGAAGGCCCGCCTGTCCTGCTCCAATTCCTTGTCGCAGCTGCCACGCCCGGCGACGCGCTGGCAGCTGCCCGGCGCACCGCGGCCGAGCTCGTGCCCGGGGGCTACCTCTCTGAGGGTTCCGTCTCAGCCCAATGGGCCGTCTGGGGATGGACATGGGCCGACGACGAACTCCCGGTGACCGTCGCCTACAACCCCACGGGCGCTCCATCCTCGGTTGGCCCCCAGGCCGTCATTGCCGGCCTCCAGGCCTGGAGCAGCGTCCCGGATTCGCGCTTTGCGTTCCGCTACGGCGGCATCACGGACAACATCGCATCGATCCTCGAGGCTGGCCCCGACGAGGAGAACGTCGTCTCCTGGAGCCCCATGGAGTGCAACCCCGGCTGCGTGCTCGGCGTCACAAGCAAAGAGATGGCCCACGAGGTCGACATGCTCCTCAACAGCAACCCCGAGGCCGCCACCCAGGTGGGCATCGACGGCACGCTCGATTGGCGCACTATCATCCTGCACGAACTCGGCCACATGGCGGGGCTCGAGCACTCCTGCCCGGTCCCCTTCGGACCCTGTACGGATGCCGAACTGGCTGCCGTCATGCACTACCAGTACCGGGGTATCCAGAGGAAGCTCGAGCCGGACGACATCGCCGGCCTCGTGGCCCTCTATCCGCTCGCCCCGCCCGCTGCGCCCTCGCCCGGCGTCCCCCCCAACCCGCCAGCCGATGTCCCGGTGGTGCTCGAACCGGGCTGGAACTTTCTTGTCCTGCCGGCGCTTGGGATGGATGCCCTCGCCTCCCGGCTGTCGTGCCTCACCGCCGGGTACGCGTTCGAAGCCGGCGTGTGGCAGTCGTGGATCCGCGGCGCACCGGGCCTCCTCCAGTCCTTGAGCGCCACCCGGGCCGGCTCGGCGTATTGGCTCCTTGCCTCGGCCCCGTGTGCCACAACCGTGGCTCCCGGTCCCTGACGGCAGGGGCCGTTACCTGAAGCTGGCTTCGTCCAGGGTCACGTACATGAAGTCCCGCTCCTGGGTCCGCAGAAACCGCGCAGCCGTGTCCGGCATGGTGTCCATGAACTTTTCCGGTTTCGTCGTCCCATCCGGCTGCTGGAAATAGAGTCCGGTGAGCACGTAGGGGCTGTTGATGTCGAGCTGCATGGCGTACTCGGCCCCGGCCGCCCAGAGCGCCCTGGCGAGCGTCTCTGCGCTGAGCGAGTTGCCCGCCGCTACCAGGAGGTCGCCGTCCTTCGTCAGCCCGACTGCCGACCGCCAGGTGATGAACTCGGAGCTGTCCACCTCGACGTAGCCCCAGGTATCGTTGCCCTCCGTCGTCCGCCGGCTGATTTCGCCCCTGTCCACCAGCAGGATCACGTTCTGCCGGCAAGCCTGGAAGCTGTCGCTCCAGGTGAAGTCCCGCCCGAACTCCCCCATCTTCATGCTGCCATCGGTCGCCACGCAGAGCGTGGCGAGCCCGTCGCGTAGCGGGCGATAAGTCAACCCGTTCGCGATCATGCCGAAGCCGCCGTGAGGCCCCTTGAACCCGCCGTTCCATGCGGCCAGCAATGCTCCGGCATCGCCTTCGGGTATCGCCCCCGGTCCTTTCACCCCCCGGTCGCCACCAGGATCGACGGTGCCGCCTACCATGTGCAGCCGGATCCGGCGATGGTCCAGTAGAAGCACCCCCACCAGCGCATAAGGACGC
The DNA here is from genome assembly GCA_963169135.1 of Chloroflexota bacterium. GTDB lineage: Bacteria > Chloroflexota > Dehalococcoidia > Tepidiformales > Tepidiformaceae > Amarobacter. The sequence goes on along the minus strand of CAUJEQ010000092.1, from coordinate 12,984 downwards.
GACGTGTCGGGCCGGATGAATGTCTTCATCATCAGCGGGTCGTTCGGCGGCGAGAGCGGCAGTCCCGCCGTCGTCCAGACGCCCTCTCCGGCTTCGAGGGTATCCCGGAGCGGCTTGGTCAGGGGTGGGCGCATGGGCAGCGGGGCAAACGCGTCCGGCGGCGGCAGGTCATCGGACCCGTCCCCCACGAAGTAGAACACTTCGCGTGCGGCTGGCTTGCGCACGAAGTCCACCCGGACCTGGCGCGTGGCAAACGGATTGGTTGCGCCTCCAAACAGCCGGTATTTCGTCTTGTCGATTTTGTCCTCGACCGTGAAGAACCAGCCTTCGATCCGCGCGGTCCGCTCGTCCCCGATGAGCCGCCTGCTCATGTCGGCGACCTCCGGCGCAATCCGCTCCTTCTGCGAGTAGGCCGCCCCGGCGCCTAATGCGGCCATCAGGAGCACCGCCGCGAGGACGCGCTTCCACGTGAAGATGCGACGGCGCGAGCCTGGTAATGGACCGTCGCCCGCATCGAACGCCTCCGGCGCCCACTCCGAATCCAAACTGTCCGTGCCGGCCTCGATTGAGGAGGGTGGGGGGATCGCGGTGTCCGGCGCTCGGAGGGCGGGCTCCGGCGAAAGACCTGCCCGGCGGAGCCCGAATCCCCTTAACACACCGCGAAGTCTAGCAAGACGTAACTAACCCGCAATCACAGTCTGTCAGGGCTTCCACTCCACGGGATTCTGCCCTTTCCGCTTGCCCTCAACCTGCACAGGGTTCCAGCGACTGACCGCCGACACAGCCATGTGCCGCCCCGGGCGTTACACTCGTTACATGCAGATTCTCGCCATCGACATGGGCACCGGAACTCAGGACATCCTGCTTTTTGACCCTGACAAGCCAGTCGAAAACAACGTGAAGATGGTGCTGCCCTCCGCCACCCAGGTCGCGGCCACCCGCATCCGCCGGGCAGCCCACGACCGTCGCCCGCTGCTCCTGACCGGAGTCGTGAGCGGCGGTGGACCGTGCAGTTGGGCCGCTGAAGAGTTCCTCGCCGGAGGCGGCGTCGCCTACGCCACGCCCGAGGCCGCCCAGACCTTTAACGATGACCTCGACGAGGTCCGCGAGATGGGCATCCGTATCGTCTCGGAGGATGAGGTCCGCGCAATCGACGCCGACTGCGTCGTCCTCCAGGACCTGGACCTCGATGCCGTCCGGACCGCGCTTGCCGCCTTCGAGGTCCGCGCCGAGTTCGACGGCATCGCCCTGGGCTGCCTTGACCACGGCGCCGCACCCCCCGGCGTTTCTGACCGCCTCTTCCGCTTCGAGCACCTCAAGCGCGTGGTCGAGGGCCGGAACGATCTCCTGGCCTTCGCCACCCGCCCTGACCTGCTTCCCCCCTACCTCACCCGCGCCCGCGCGATGACCGGCTCGGCCGGCAACGAGGCGCCGGTCGCGTTCATGGATACAGGCCCGGCCGCGGCCCTCGGCGCGCTCCACGACGAACACGTCGCGCCGAACAGCGAAGCGGTCGTCCTCAACCTCGGCAACATGCACCTCCTTGGTTTTCACCTCCGCGGCCGCCGCATCGCCAGCCTTTTCGAGCACCACACGGGCGAAGTCAGCGCCGAACAGGTCGTGCAGTTCACCGAGCGGATGGCGACGGGCCTCCTCGAACATGCAGAAATCTTCAATTCGAACGGCCACGGCGCCTTCGCCGCCGACCGCGGGCTTGTCCGGCCTGCTTTGCCCCCAATGGTCGCCACCACCGGCCCACAGCGCGAGAGGATCCGCCGCACCGCCCTGCAGCCCTACTTCGCGGCTCCCTATGGCGACATGATGATCAGCGGTTGTTTCGGACTGGTTCGCGCTTTCGCTGAGGTCTACCCTGAGGCGGCCACAGCGGTGGAACACCGCCTCGGCCCGCTGCCCGCGCCATGATGCTCCCCGAGGTCCGGGTGTTCTTCGAACGTGCGGGTGCCCGCCGGCAGTCACTGCTGGGGCTGGTGACGGCCATTCCGTCCGCCTATTGGCTGAGGACGGCGCCCGGCGATGCCTGGAGCGCCCGAAACCACCTGGAACACGTCGCAACCGCTGACACGTTCCTCGATCACATCGTCACCACACTGGTCGATGGCGCGGAAGCCTGGCTCGCCGGCACCGCCGACCCGCGCGACCTCCTTGCTGCCCGCGTCGAAGCCATGCGGGGCTTCGACGGCGTACCACTCGATGCAATCCTCGAGGCCATGACGGCGGCGCGCACACGCCTCGCTCAATCTCTGGCTGTCCTGGAGCGATCGCATCTGCTTGCGCCGGTCTTTATCGCCGGACATGTTTCCGCGTGGGGAGAGCCGCGGGCCATCACGTTTGGGTCCTACCTCGACGCCTGGGCCGCGCACGACAGCGCGCACGAAGCGTCCATCCGTGACGCCGTGTCCACGCCACCCGACCTCGTGACTGTCGCCCTGACTCGCCGCCTCCGCTAGGCGCTCTTGCGCATCTCCTGCCACCGGACGCGGTCCTTCCCCGTCCGTTTTGCCATCAGCAGCATGTCGTCCGCCCGCTTCAGCACCTGGTCTGCTGACTCGCCTGGCTCCCGCACCGCGCATCCCACTGAGACCGTGGTCGCCGTCGAGGCCGAAACGGCTCTGCGAAGCCGCTCGGCAACCGATGTCGCATCCCCGAGCTCGGTGTCCGGCATCGCCACCACGAACTCCTCGCCCCCATACCGCGCCACCCTGTCGCCCGTCCGCACGTTCTCGGCAAGTTCGCTCGCCACGCGCTGCAAGACATCGTCGCCATACAGGTGCCCGTGTGCGTCATTGAGGCGCTTGAAGTCATCCAGGTCCAGCATCAGCAACGCAAACGGCGCGGCTGAGGTCCTGGCCAGGGTGTCGAGTTCTTCGAGAAACACCCGCCGGTTGGCGATGCCCGTCAGCGGGTCGGTCTCTGCCAGCATGCGTGCCTGGCGCTCCGCTCGCCGCCACCCGGCGCCCACGGCCTGCGAGTTGGTCGCCAGCGTCACCGCGAGGACCACCATCGTGACCAGGTCGGCGTCTATCAGCCTGCTCCCGTTGCTCGCCGAGATCACCATCCGGCCACCGACCAGGTTCGCCACAATGAACGTGGAAAGCGCCACATAGCGCCATCCGAAGTACCGCCGTGCGTAGCTCACCAGCGCATACAGGTAGACCGCCCAGAACGGTGACTGAGCGCTGTCCAGGACGACCCACGCTACTGTGATGCACGAGACATCCAGGAGCGGCGTCAGGGCCTCGATCAGCGCGCTTGGCCGCCCGGGTATTCGGCGGCGAAGCACGTACCATGCATGCCAGGCGTGATATCCCGCCACCCATCCCACCGCCGCAACCGTAGCCTCCCCGCCCTGGCCGAACATGCCCGAGAGTGCGCCGAACACGAAGAACCCGGCGATCGTGCTTTGCAGGACGAGCACCTGCAGCTCGAGCCGCCCACGATCGGGCGCGGCCATCGCGCGCAGTACCTGGGGCTGCCGGGCTGTCATCGCTCCCCCTAACCCTTCCACTATCTAATCAGAGAATCGACACGCTCCCGCAACCGCGTAAGTGGAGTGTCGGTTGACGTGCTTCCCCGGTGCTTCGGAATTGAACGCACGTTGCCGATGATCCAGCCCCCCGGACCGGGAGACCTTCTCGCGTTGTCGCGGCAGGTGCCCTCGTGGGGCTTCGAACGAGAAGTTGCGTTAAGGTGGGCGGATGCGAACCGCTGCAAAGAAGGCGGGCAGGGATCGGGCGATCCTCTGGGACAACGACGGGGTCCTTGTCGACACGGAGAAGGTGTTTTTCGAAGCCAACCGACGCGAGTTGGCGACCTTGGGCGTCGAGGCAACCTGGGCAGATTTTGAGGCGATCAACCTGCGCCGCGGCGAGAGCCTGTTGTCGCTATCTGGTCTCGACGGCGAAGATCTGCGCAAGCTCTTCGCGCGGCGCGATGCGTTGTACAGGGAGCTTTTGAGCACGGAGGAGATCGCCATCGCTGGGATGGGCGAGCTGCTCGGGCGCATGGCGCCGCGGTTCCGTATGGGGATCGTGACCTCTTCGCGTCGCGAGCATTTCGAGATTATTCATGCGCGATCCGGGTTGCTGCGGCATTTCGCGTTCCACGTGGTGCGCGAGGATTACCATCTGAGCAAGCCTCACCCGGATGCTTACCTGGCGGGGATCGATCGGTCCGGCCTGCCACCGGACCGCTGCCTGGCGGTTGAGGACTCGCCGCGTGGTGTCGCCGCGGCGCAGGCGGCAGGTCTACAGGTGGTGTTCTTCACCCCCGGAGGAGTGGGTTCGGAGCGGGAGGTCGGCAACGTGTTGGCCCGGGCCGAGAGCGCTGACGAGCTGGAGGAGGCGGTCGCCGAATGGGCTGGCCGCTAGTGTGGTGTCTCCACTGTCGCGTGCCGCGACCGCTGAGCAGTCGCTCCAGTTCTGCCCGCTCCCCATCCGATGCACTGAGGCGCAATCTCTCCGTGAGGACAGTCTGCACATAATTAACCACAACCGCGTGGCCGAGCAGGCCATCACGGCAACTCCCGGCTCCATCGCATTGCCCGTGGGCGCCACCTGATCGATAGTGCCGCCCATGCAGTACGCGGGACTCCGCCATTGACTTCACCCCGTCTCCGCGAGGCAGCCCTGCGCCTGGAAACGGCCCGGCTGTACCTCCGCCCGCTCACCACCGGCGACATAGACTCGATCCACCGCCTGGCCGACGATGCCGAGGTGGCAGCGGGCCTGTCCGACCTTCCGCACCCCTATCCCCGGGAAGCGGCGGTGGGCCTTGTCCAGGGGATGAGCCAGGCGGCAGCGGGCGGAACGGCCTACGCATTTGGGCTCGAACTCAAGGAACCGAGCCCACCGGACACCGTCATCGGCATCGTTTTCCTCGTTCCGGACGACGAACACGGGCGCGCCGAACTTATTTACTGGCTCGGACGACCTTACTGGGGAAACGGGTACGCCACAGAGGCCGTGCGTGCCACACTCGGCTTCGGCTTCGAAACACTCAGGCTCAACCGCATCCACGCGAGCTACTTCACGCGTAATCCCGCCTCCGCCCGCGTGATGGAAAGGGCGGGGATGCGCTTCGAGGGCGTGATGCGTGAGCACCACATGAAAACCGGGCGCGCCCTCGACCTGGGCTCCTACGGCATCCTTGGGTCAGATCCCCGCGAACGTTGAGGTTCGAAGACTCGACCAATCTGTAAAGGCCCCGTTAGAGAATGGTATAGGGGTTCCACCCATCTATGGAGTCTATCGATATATAGCCGATAATACAGGCGAGACCATCTTGGAGGGCACCCATGACCGGCATCTTTTATGACCCGGCCTCTCGCCGGCTCCACGCCGTGCTCAGCGCGCCCGAGTCTCGCTGCTGGACCCTCGTTACCCACAACGTCAACGCCAGCTCCCACCTCTGCCGCCGGATCATGAGCGAGTGGCTCTCACCCGACGACATCTGCCGAGTCGACTGGAACATCCGCCGGGAACGCCTTTCGGCCTGACTCGCGCTACGATCGTTCACATGACCGACCCCGACCTGGTCAACCTCCTTTCGGAACTTGAAGCCACCCCGGCTCCCGCGGTCGCGCGGTTCGATTCCGGCGGCCCGTTCCGAGGACGCCTTGCGTTCCTTCCCGCTGCCTATAACCCCCCCACGCTTGCGCACGTGCACTTGCTCGAAGCCGCGCTCGAAGTTGATGGCGTCGAACACGTCGCCGCCATGCTTACCACGCGGAACGTCGCCAAGGATGTCTTCGGCGCCAGCCTCCACGATCGCGTGGCCATGTTGCTCGAACTCCATGGCGAACGCCCCGAACTCGCCGTTCTCGCCGCCAACGCCGCCCGCATCATCGACCAGGCCAGCGCCCTCTCGGCCGCGGTTGGCGATGTCGGCGTCGATGCCATCGTCGGATTCGATACGCTCGAGCGCCTTTTCGATCCGCGTTACTACGCCGACATGGAGGGCGAACTCGCGCCCTTCTTCGAGCGTCATCGCGTTATCGCCGCCAACCGCGGGAACCACCATGTCACCGAGGTCGAGGCGTGGGTGCGCGCCAACGCCGGCCCGTTTGCCGGCCGGATCCTCGTCCGCGAGATCCACGCCCATCCCGCCTCACTCTCGTCCACCGTCGTGCGCGAGAGCGTTGCCGTCGGACTGGACGAGCTTCCCGTCTCTTTGGGCGTTCGGCGCTATATCGAACAGCACGGGCTGTATCGCCCGCCCGCTACGTGATCTTCGAGATGTCTGGCCCACCACGGGTCGCGACGATTCCCTTTCCCTCGAGCGTCGCGACTTCCTCGGACGTTAGCCCAAGCAGTGCGCCAAACACGTCCAGCGTGTCCTCGCCAAGGCTCGGAGGCGGCCCCTTGATGCCTGATTCGCTCCGCGACATGCGCACCGGCGTGTTGGCGATCGGGATCGTCCCGGCCACCGGGTGCGTGACTTCCTGGATCATTCCGCGCTCGCGGATGTGTTCATCCTCCACGACTTCGGCGACCGTGTTCACAGGTCCACACGGGATGCCCGCCGCCAGCAGGTCCGCGTACCATTCCGCCGTCGTCCGCTGTTGAAACGCCTTCGCCAGGATCGGCTCGAGCTGAACGTGGTTCCGCGTCCGCTTCGGCCCTGTCTCAAAGCGCTCGTCGTCGATGATCTCCGGCACACCCAGGATCGCGCAGAGCAGGCTCCACTGGTTCTCCTCGCCGAACCCGAGCGCGATCACGATATGCCCGTCAGCGGTCGGGAACGCCTGGAATGGTGTGGCGCTCGGGTGCCGGGTCCCGAGCGGACCGGGCACCTCCCCGGTCACGAAGTACCGCATGATCGCGTTCTCCATCACCGTCACCTGCGTGTCGAGCATGCTGATGTCCACCGCCTGACCCTGCCCGCTTCGCTCGCGCTCGTGCAGCGCCGAAAGCACGCCGATCACCGCGAACATCCCCGCCGCGAGGTCGCCGTAGGACGCGCCCGGCCGTATCGGGTTGCCCCCGGGTTCACCGGTGATCGACATCACACCGCCCATCGCCTGTACCACGATGTCGAGTGCTGGGCGCTGGCTGTACGGGCCACTTTGCCCGAACCCGGAAATGCTGGTCAGGATGATCCTGGGGTTCCGTGTGGCCAGCACCTCGTACCCGATCCCCAGCCGGTCCAGCGTCCCGGGTGTGAAGTTCTCCATCACTACGTCCGCGTGCTCGACCAGCCGGAGGAACAGTTCTTTCCCCTCGGCCGACCGCAGGTCGATTGCCACACTCCTCTTCCCCCGGTTGATCGAGAAGAAGTAGCCGCTCCAGCCGTTCTGGTACGGACCCGTCGTCCGGGAAATGTCCCCGAACGGCGGGCGTTCGACCTTGATGACCTCCGCCCCAAGGTCACAGAGGATCATCGAGGCGAACGGCCCGGCGAGCACCCAGGTCAGGTCGAGAATGCGGACATCTTCCAGCGGACGGGACAAGGGCGGCTCCGGTGAGAGGTGCTGCGGGCGCGGGGGCCATTCTGCATCATCAAGGCGCCGCCGCGTCCGCGAAAGCCCGCGGAGCTCCAACCCCGCTCTGCGCCCGGAGGGAATCAACCCCGTCCGGCTATTCCAGGCAGGCCCGTTCGTCCTTGTTCCACGATGCCCACCCGGCTACCGTGTGCGCATGCCCGACGTTGAAGAGCACCTCGAACGGTGGCTCGACGCGGGAGTCATTCACGACTCTGACGCTGAGCGGATCCGCGCCTTCGAACGCCAGCGCCCCGCTGGCCTGGCGCGCCCCTCCGGGGAGCGCCCCGGTGCCATCGAAGCGCTCCTCTACCTCGGTGTTGTGGTCGTTTCGGTCGGCGTCTTCGCGCTCATCGAGCAGCGCTGGCCCGACCTCGATTCCTGGGCCCGTGTCATGGCGATCGGCGTGCCCACTTTGCTCGCACTGGCTCTCGGCGCCGGACTCCACACCAGCAAAGAGCCCGGCCTGGACCGCGCCGGCCAGCTCGCGTGGTTCGTCGCCGTTGCGCTCTTCGCCGGCTCTGTTGCGGTCATCCTGAATGAATTCGAGCCGGCAGGACTCACCTTCGAGGATGACGCGAACGGCCTGCTCACCGTAATGAGCGCGGCTGCCGGGCTTGCGCTCATCCTCTGGGTGTTCAACCCTGCGCATCCGCAGGTCGTGGCCCTCGGCGCCGCGCTCTTCGCCCTGGGTCAGGCCGTGGGCAACTGGCCCGACGAGTTCAGCCAGGTTCTTGCCGGCATGTTGATCTTCGGCTTCGGCGTCGCCGGGCTCGCACTCACCGAGGCCGGTACGTTCCTCCCGCGCTTTTCCGGCAGGCTCATCTTCGCGACGCTCTGCGTCGCCGGTCCTTATGAGGCCGGCTTCACGGAAAACGGGATGGTCTTCGAGTTGATGGTCTTCGCGGCCGGCGGTGCGCTTATCGCCCTCGGCGTCATGCGAGCCTCGTTCACGTTCCTGGCAGTAGGTGTGATCGCCAGCTTCGTCGGGCTGGTGACCTTTATCTTCGAACACTTCGAAGACCGCCTTGGTGCGCCTGTCGCCCTGATGATTAGCGGCGGGGCGCTCATCGCCGGCGTCCTCTTGCTCGCCCGCTTCCGCTCCGCGGAACAGATCAGGAGGCTCCGGTGAGGACCCGCCTCTACGTCGCCGCAGTCATCGCCGGTCTCGCTCTCCTGGTTGTCGCGGTGATCGTTGTCGCCAATTATGGCCGCCACGACCCCTCGCCCCCGTCCCTCCGAGATGACCCGAACCCGGTCATCCCGGGCAGCATCATCTACCTCAACGAAGAGCAATGCATCATCCGCGCGGCGGCGTCTGGGGCGGGCTCCGAAGAGGTCTATTGTCTCTCGCGGAACGACTACCCCGCGGAAATCTACTCTGTGGATGACACCACGATCCTCTTCACGAGATACGACTCGCGCGGCCCGGTACTCTTCGAACTCAATACAGAAACGCGCACCATCCGCGACCTCGGCGTCCAGCCAAGCACGCCGAAGCCCGGTGCTGAATCGGGGCTGGTCGCTCCTTCCGGCGAAGAGGTCTTCAGCGAATACGATGGACGCATCGTCCTCTTGAAGGATGGCACCCGTACCACAATCGCGGAATTCGACACCAGGGAGTACGGCGGCCCGAGCCCGGTCACATGGTCGCCCGACGGGCAGTGGATACTGCTCCGCTACTGGGCCCGCACCCATCCCGAGCTCTGGATCATCAGCCGCGATGGTGCCACGCGGGGCACGCTCACGACGGATGCCAGCGGCTCGGCGGCGTCCTGGTATATCGACGGCGTGGGCACGTATCCGCCAATCCCCGAGAACTACCAGCGCTGACCCTCTGGCGGGGCCTTATCCGGTTCAGCCTGCGCCATGTGGGCCGCCGTCGCGCCCGCGCGCCACGGCCACGAGCCCTGGTCCGGTCCGAAGTCCCCCGCCTGCCTCGCCGCAATCGCCGCGGCCATCTCCAATGCCCGGCGTGCACCCTCGGGATCGTGAACACGGAAGATCCGCACCCCCTGGGCGAACGCGAGCGCGCTCACCGCGTGTGTCTCCAGGTCGCGCTCCGCTGGCGGCAGCCTGTTGATACTCCCGATGAAGTTCTTGCGCGAATGGGCCAGCAGGATCGGCTGCCCGAACGTCTGCAGCTCGCCGATGCGCCGCAATACCTGGATGTCCTCGTCGTGGCTCTTCCCGAACGCGATGCCCGGGTCGATGGCGATGTGCCGCCGCGCCAGCCCGGTCCGTGCCAGTTCCGCGAGTTGCATTTCCATCCACGCCACGGTTTCAGCGACCACGTCAACGTACACGGGTGGAGCATCGGGCCGCCGCTTGGGCACCGAGTAGCTGTAATTCAGCACGTATCCCGCCCTCGCCCCGGCAGCTTCTTGTGCCGCCGCCACCCCCAGCGTCAGCCCGCTGATGTCGTTCACGATCTCCGCACCGGCATGGAGCGCTGCCCGCGCGACCGTGCCTTTGTACGTGTCGATCGAGACAACATGGCCTTCAGCGGTCAATTGCTCGACCACGCGTCCAACAAGTTCCGCCTCCTGGCGCTCGTCCATCACCGGCCGGTCGGCCCTCGCGCTTTCGGCGCCCAGGTCGATGATGTCAGCCTTTGCGGCGCGCAGTGCCTCCGCTCTGCCCATGGCCCCGGCCACATCCTGCCCCACGCCATCGCCCGAAAAAGAATCGTCGGTCAGGTTCAGGATTCCCATGATGACCGGCCGGGCGAGCGGCAGCGCCATGGTCCGCAGGCGCCACTCAGTGACGGGCTCCAGGAACCGTCGTAACGGAGCTCCGTGCCGCGATCCGGCTGTCTCCAGGGCACCTGCCAGGGCATCCAGTTCCTGCCGGCTCGCTACGATCCGCACCGCCTGGCCGGTGAGGTCCAACCCCAGGCCAACCGCGCTCGTCGCCACCTGCAGCAACTCGCGTTCGCCTTCGAAGTACAGAATGACCGGGGCCTGCGGGTCCGCCGCAGCCTGGCTCGTTCCTGGCGGCACAACCCGGAACGAGGGAATCAACGGACGGCGCCGGCCAGCTGGTCGATCATCCGCCGCGCCTGCCAGAGGTGCTCCAGGTCGTGCCGGTACGCTTCTCGCGCCAGGTCCAGCACGGTGAGCCGCCCGCGATAGGGGTGCAGCCCCCCGCGCTGCCAGTCGCGCTCATCGATGTCCCAGAGCAGGTAGGTGGTACGCCGCCGGAGGTAGTGGAACTCCTCCAGCAGTTCTTCCACGTCCTCTTCGTAGTAGTCCTCGCGGAACGGGATGTCGTCCAGGTCGACATGACGGATCTCCGGCTCCCGTGCGTGGAGCATCAGTTCCAGTTGCCCCTGGACTCCCCGCTCCACTTCGCGCAGGTGGAACGGGATGGCAAGCAGACTCCAGCCCTCGTCCACCCCGTCGGCCTCGCGCTGCAGTTCACGCTCATGTATGCCGAAAAATGCCCGGTGCAGTTCGCCAGCCGCCTCGCCGAGCGCCTTCAACAAGAACGAAGGGTCACTGCCGGCCTGGCGCACGTAACGCATGCCGCGAATTGTACGCCACCCGCAATGCGCTCCGGTGAAGACCAGTGCAGCCATGCCGCGCGGGTTGCTCAGGTGATGACGAGCGGGACACCCTTCTTGCAGAGTGGGCATTCCTCGGGCGCCCACGAGGCGATTTCGAGCGAGATGCACGCGAAGAAGGGCACCCCGAAGTCCACCTTGCCCGATGTACGATCGACCAGCACGCCAACGCCCACGACCTCCGCCCCTCGCGCTCGAACGGCTGCAAGCACCTCACGGATACTCCCACCGGTCGTGAGCACGTCGTCGACGACCAGCACCCGATCGCCGGGACCGATCTCGAAGCCTCGCTTGAACTCGCGCTGGTCCGAGCCTTCTGCCGCACGCTCGGCGATGATGCTCCGCAGTCCGAGGTGCCGCGCGGTTTCATAAGAAAGAATCACCCCGCCCGTTGTCGGCCCGGCCACCAGGTTCGGCTGTCCGCGAAAATGTTCCGCGATGCCACGGCAGAGTTCCCCGGTGATGTCCGGCCACTGGAGGATGCGGAACTTCTCGACGTAGATGTCGCCGTGGCGGCCGCTCGCGAACTGAAAGTGCCCACGAAGGATGGCTCCGCGCTCTTCGAGTTGTGCTTCATACCCAGTACTCATCGGATCGAAGCGTACCCCGGCCCGGTTCTCCGAAAAAATGCGCGAGCTCCCACACCGGGAGCTCGCACCGTCTGTTCCGTGGTACGAAGGGGTTTAGTCTTCGCCGAGGCGTCTCGTCGTGAGTACCGGCTTCTCGCCACCAAGGTCCCCGCCCTCGTTTGGCGCCAGCCCGAACTTGTCGCGCGGCCAGTACGAGAGCATCGCCTTGCCGATGATCAGGTCCTTCGGCACGAGCCCCACCTGCGAGCTCCGGCTATCCAGGCTGTTGTCCCGGTTGTCGCCGAGCACGTAGTACTCGCCGTCGGGAATCAGGATTTTGGGCTTTGTGTCGTTCCATGGCGATGTGATGTACGGCTCTTCCAGGAGCAGGTCGTTGATGTAGACCTTGCCGCCCACGATCTCCACCGTCTCGCCTGGTAGCCCGATAACGCGCTTGATGAGGTCGGTCTCCGGCTTGCGGGGGTCCTGGAGCACTACGATATCGCCGCGCTGGGGCCCGTGGAACACGTTCCGCTTCGGATCCTCGCCCGCCTCGAGGAAGGGGATGAACTTCCCCAGCTTCTCCACGTCCACTTCCGAGTAGACCAGCTTGTTCACGATGAGGAACTGCCCATCTTCGAGGGTTGGATACATCGAACTCCCGTCGACCTTGAAGTTCTGGAAGCTGGCCCGCACCGAAAGGAACACGAGCAGGGCGAGGAGACCGGTCTCCACGAGCTCCCGGATCCAGGTCTTGGTCTTCGAGCCGTGGCGCACCGGAGCGCCCTCTCCTTCGGCACCGAACTCCTCGGCCGCCCACGGTGGAGGCAGAAAACCGGCGCCGTCGGTGCCGCCATAGGGCGCCCGGTCGCGCGCGAGGACTTCCTGGACTTCCTGTTCAGGCGCCCAGTTTCCATCGAACGACTCACGTTGCGGCGCGAACCCACTCAGCCGCATGAATGACTGCGGCTCCGCTTCCGCACCGGCCTCATCGACGATCTGTGCCGCGTTCTGGCCGAAGAGCGCGGCGAGCGCTTCCTCGGTCTCTCGTGCCACGGCCGGGTCCGGTTTGGCCTCGGGGTCGGGTGTCGCGGCGTGCCGTTCGAACGCCCGGAGAATGACATCCTCGTCAGCTTCCTCTGGGTCGAACGCGCCACGCTCGTCGTCGTAGTCGGGCCGGACGGGCCGAATCCCGGCACTCTCCCAGTCACGGGGCGTGTCGAGCGGCCGCTCGGCCATCTGGCTTTCCAGGCTCGCTGCAAGGTCAATTCCCGGACCGTCGTTGTCGCCAAACGCGGCTTCTTCGGCCTGAGCCGCGATGTCGCCCCACATATCCTCGTCGCGCTCCGCTG